>JAEUAF010000703.1 GCA_019695485.1 Sorangium sp. | reverse complement strand
TTTGGGTGTGGCAGCGATGGCGCCTCGAGTGACGCACGCATCCAGACCTTCTTCCCGCAGTCGGTGGCGTCGGGTGATCCGCGCCCATCGAGCGTCGTGCTGTGGACGCGCGTCGTCGATGCCAAGTTTCCAAACCAGGATTTGAAGGTCGAGCTCGAGGTTGCTAGCGACGAGCACTTTCAGCTGCTGCTCGCCCTCGATGGGCAGCCGTCACAAGTCTTGACGGCGTTTGCCGACGCTGACCACGCGCTCAACGTGCGCATCGCCGGTCTACGAGCCCACACCACTTATTATTACCGATTTCGTTACAGCGGCTCCGACGGTATCGTTACGTCCCGCGTCGGTCGCACGCGCACGGCTCCAGATCCGGATGCCGACGTCGCCGTGCGCTTTGGCGTGATCTGCTGTCAGTCGTACGAGGGGCGCTACTATCACGTGCACCGCCGGCTCGCGGAAGAGGAGCTCGACTTCGTGCTCTGCCTGGGTGACTACATTTACGAAACGGCGAGCGCGGTCCCGCCCGCTGCGCGTGCCGTGACGTTCGGTAAGCCAGAGGAAGCGCTGATGACGGGCCCGAACGAGCTTGCCGCGCGTTCGCTCGATAACTATCGCGACCTCTATCGCACCTATCGCTCCGATCCGGACTTGCAGCGGCTTCACGAGCGCGCGGCGATGCTGATCATCGCGGACGACCATGAATTCTCCGACGATTGCTACGGGGCCACGGGAACCTACTTCGACGGTCGCGTCGATGAGACGGACTTGCCGCGGCGCGCTGCGGCGGATCAGGCATGGTTCGAGTACATGCCGATCGATTACAGCGTGGCTCCGTGTTCGAAATGGGATGGCACGCGAGAGTTTCCCGAAAACCTGAGCGTCTATCGTAGCTTCGTGTTCGGGCAGCACTTGGAGCTCGTGATCACGGATCTGCGTCGCTATCGGCCGGACCACCTAGTCGCCGAAAATGCGCTGCCCGGCGCAATTTTCGCGACGCAGACCGACGTGCCGGACGTTGACCCGGGCGAGCTCGTCCCCTACGTGAACGTGGATACGCCGAGCGGCGGCGCCTACAAGGACTGGCTGGTGGCCCACGCCGACGAGCTCGAGATCGAAGCGAGCGCGATCCGCGGGCTGATCAGCGCGCCTTGGATCGATGATTTGCTGACGAAGCTCGCCGCGGCCGATAGCCCCCCGGCGTTGGATCTCACGCGCTCCGACCTGGAACGCGGCTACGCTTACCATCAACTGCTCAAGTCTTCGATGTACGCGCGCATCGGCGCCCGCTACGTGCTCGCGGAGAAGCCGTTCCATGCCTACGCGGCACTGCGTTACAAGGAGGACGGCGGGGCGCCTCAGCGCATGATGGGTGCGGCCCAGCGCGCTTGGTTTCTGGACACGATGAAGGCCTCGACGCGCACCTTCAAAGTGTGGGGCAGCGAAGTCGCTTTCATGTCGCGAACGCTCGATCTGTCCGGGTTGAGCTCGCTGCCCAAAGAGTTGCAGACGCGTGTCATCATCTCGGCCGAGGACTGGGATGGCTTCCCCGACGAGCGTAAGGCGCTCTTCGACGAGCTCAGCGCACTCGATGATGTGCTGATCTTATCGGGCGACTTGCACTGTTTCTTCGCAGGGACGCCGTTCGACCCGGAGCAGCCAGAAAAGCGCCTGGTGGAGATCCTCACGGGCAGCGTTTCGTCGACCACCTGGCTCGATGCGGTCAGCGCGATTGCGAGCTCCGAGCCGAACCTGCCGCCGGGCGTCGCACAGACCGTGGGCTTGGTCGGGCCGTTGCTGATGGATCCCAAGCTCGTACCGAACCCCCACCTTGCCTTTCAGGAGCTATCAATGCACGGCGCAAGCGTCATCGACGTGGATGGCAGCGCCGTCAACGCGGAGCTCTTGATGATTTCGGGTGACGATGTCGCCCTGCCACCCGAACGCTTGAGTGGCTCGTTCGATAAGCATTTTCGCTCCGAACGTTTCCGCGTCAGGCAGGGCTCGCGCACCCTCGAGCACGACATTGCCGGCACCTGGTACTCCTGGGACGTCCAGACCGCGAGCTGGCAGGCGAGCACTTAGGGCCGGGCGCGCTTGGCGAGCGGCTTGTACCGAAAGCAATCGGCGACGTGGTCGTTGACCATGCCAACGGCCTGCATGTGCGCGTAGACGATGGTCGACCCCACGAAGGAAAAGCCGCGTCGCTTGAGGTCTTTGCTGAATGCGTCCGAGATCTCGGTGCGGGCCGGGACTTCCTTCAGCGTGGAGCGCGCGTTGATGAGGGGTTTTCCGTCGACGAACGCCCATTGGTACTTGGCGAAGCTGCCGAACTCCGCCTGCACTTCGAGGAACGCGCGCGCGTTCTTCACGGCAGACTCGACCTTCAGGCGGTTTCGCACGATGCCGGGGTTTTTGAGCAGGCTCTCCAGCTTGCGTTTATCGAAGCGGGCGACCCGTTCCGGATCGAAGCCCGCGAACGCTTCGCGGTAGGCCTCCCGTTTGCGAAGCACGGTGATCCAGCTGAGCCCCGCTTGCGCGCCTTCCAGAATGAGAAACTCGAACAGGGTGCGATCGTCCTTTACAGGAACGCCCCACTCCGTGTCGTGATAGTCGCAATACAGGGGGTCGGTTCCTGCCCATCCGCAACGAATTGGCTGCTTTGCCACGCGCAGAGGATAGCGCGCGCCGGCGCGGACAGTGCTAGGAAAGTGCCTAGGCGGAACGCCGGCCCGTGCCCGAGCGCGAAGCGTGCTAGCAGGGCACTCCTTCAGGAATAGAGATGAGCCATCGGATCGATTCGCTCCCCCATCTTCACTTGGTCGTCTTGGCTGGCGGTTCCGGCACGCGCTTCTGGCCGGCGTCGCGGCGGCTGCTGCCGAAGCAGCTGCTTGCGCTGGCGCAGGACCCCGAAACCTCGCTGATCGCCGAGACCGTGCGGCGCATCGAGCCGCTCTGCCCGCCCGAGCGCGTGCTGGTGGCGACGGGCGCGCACTTGGTCGATGTCACGCGCGAGGCGCTCCCCTGGTTGCCGTCAAGCGCGTTTCTCGGTGAGCCCGTCGCGCGCAACACCGCACCCTGCATCGCGTGGGCGACCGCTATCGCAGCCCGCCGCGACCCCGAGGCCGTGGTCATGGTCGTGCCGAGCGACCACCACATCGGAGAGCCGAGCCGATTCCTCGAAGTGCTGCGCACGGCGCTCGCGTCGGCCGAGCACGCCATCACGACGGTAGGCATTCACCCGACGCGCGCGGACACCGGCTACGGCTACATCGAACTCGGCGAGCGGGTCGAGGGGGATGTCTACCAGGTCGAACGCTTCGTCGAGAAGCCCAACCAAAGCGTGGCGGAGGGGTACCTGCGCGGCGGACGGCACCTGTGGAATAGCGGCATGTTCTTCTTTCGCGCCGCGGAGTTTCTGGATGCGGTGCGAACGTTTGCCCCCGAGGTCTGGTCGGGTATCGAGCGCATCGAGCGGGCCGCGAAGCAGGGACCGGAGGCCGAGGGCGAGGCCACGCGCGCCGCTTTCGCCGCGTTTCCTTCGATCAGCGTGGACTACGCAGTGATGGAGAAGGCGACCCCGCTGCATGTCGTGCGCGGTGACTTCGGCTGGAGCGATCTGGGTTCTTGGGAAAGCGCGTGGGAGCTTGCCGCGAAGGACGAGAACGGTAACTCGATCACCGAGCAAGCGGTCTATGTCGACGCTCACGACAATTTGGTAATCGACCGCAGCAGCCGCGCGCGCGACAAGGTCGTCGCTCTGTTGGGCGTCGAGGGCATGTGCGTGGTGCAGACCGACGATGCGCTGCTGGTCATCCCCCGCAACCGCTCGCAAGACGTGCGACGCATCGTGGAAGCGCTCCAAAAAGCCGACAAACACGACAAGACTTGAGGGCGCGGGCGCGCGGCTTGCGCAGTCACACAATTTCGAGCGGCTCGCGGTCGGCCTTCGAAATGTGGACCTCGATGCGCTGTGCCGTCAGTTCGAGCAGGCGCTCGCGGAGTCGGGGCAGGTAGCCGCGCTCCGTGTGGGTGTGATTGCAGAGGACCACGCTTTGCCCGCGCGCCAGCGTCGCCAGGATTTGATGATGGCCAAGCTCACCCGTGAGGTAGAGATCGGCCTCTCGCTCCCGCTCGAACACGCTGCCACCCGAGCCGGCGCACAGCGCGACGCTACGGATTTGCGCCCCCGCGCGTTGCGCGTCGCTCGCCGCCAAGCGTAGCTGAGCCAATCCGAGATGCTGCTTGATGCGATCGAGCAGCACGTCGAGCGACGTCGGCGTGGCGAGCCTGACCAGGCGCCCGCTGCCTGCGCTCGGCAAGGGCTTCGCGGCCAGCGGATAGACGTCCCACGCAGGCTCTTCATAGGGATGTACTCTGCGAATTGCGGCGGCGACAGCGGGCAGCGCCCCCGCCGCACACAGCATTTCGAGCCGAATCTCGGGCACCCGTTCCAGTCTTTCGGCGCTTCCGAGTTGCGGGGTGCTGTCGGCGTTGCCGAAGAAGCTGCCCTCGCCGTCGAGCGTGAACGAGCAGTGAGAATAGTTGCCGATCACGCCGGCCCCAGCGGCGGCGAGCGCGTCGCGAAGGGCGTCGACCTGGGCGTGCGGCACGAACACGACGACTTTGAACTCGGCGGCGCCCGCGCTCCGCGACGGCGTGAGCGGTTGCGTCGTGCCCGGGCCGAGCCCCTCGGCGAGCCAGTCGTTGAGCCCCTGCGCCGCCGCGTCGAGCGCCGTGTGCGGCGAGTACACGGCAAATCCATGCTGAGCTGCCGCGAACAGTGCCGGATTCTTGGGCCGTGAGAAGCGCTTCTCGGCCCGAAAAATCGGTGGGTGGTAGGCGACCAAGCAGTTTGCGCCAAGGGTGACGGCCTCGGCGATGACGCCCGGCGTGGCGTCGATGGTCAAGAGCACGCGCTCGACCTCGAGCTCCGACCCCGCGGAACGCGGATCGACGAGCAGGCCGACGTTGTCCCACTCCTCGGCTAGTGCCAGCGGAGCCAGCCGCTCGAGCGCGGCGGTCAGCGAGGATAGACCAATTGACACGGTCGTCAGATCAGCGCCTCGCTCGCGACCTGTCAACCCGGACGGCCGCCACGCGCGGGCGACGCGAGTCGTGGCGCTGGTTTGGCGGGCCCGCGACACGCGCTGCAACGGCCGCAGTCGCCTCGATCGACGACACCGAAGTAACGTCGGAACAAGCGTGCCTTGCATTCCGATGCTTCGGCGTAACGCTCGACGGCCTTGAGCCGAGCGGCGTCACCGCGTCGCATGGCTTCCAGGCGCAGGGCCACGCTCGCTGCGCCCGCGGAAAGCTCTTCGGGGCTGCGCGATGCGCAAAGACCGGATGGGCTTCGCTGCAGCAGTCCGGCATCGACCAGCAACGCGATCATGCGATCGGTCGTGCGACGACTTTGACCGGTATGAAGCGCGAGGGCCTCCAGTGTCAGCGCCTTGCTGCCCGGGGTCGCGGCGGCGAGCGCGCGCCCGAGCTCCTCCAATTTCGGTCCAGAAAAACGCAGCTGCTCGAGGATCGCCTGGTTTACGCTGGTGTGCGACGAGTCGAAGAACAAGAGGGCAGTCGCGTCGCTATGGTTCGACAAGAAGCTCAACTCGCGCGCGTATTGCTCGAGCGACGCCGGGGCTTGATGGTGCACGATGAACTTCAGATCCGGTCGGGTCCCACGCAATCCAAAGCCGACGCGCGCTTCGGTCGTGACGGTTTCGCCGAGCCCGACCAGGCCTGTGTCGGGACCCAGTGCGCTCGTCGTCACCAGCACGCTTGCGGCGCCCCCTTCGAACTTCGCCTGAGCAGCCTGGCGGTCCGCCGCGGGCATGCCACTGTGAACTCGGTTGCAGGCGAGGCCAGCGCCGGAAAGGAGAGCGAACACTGCGTCGACCTCGTGCGGCGTGGCACAGAGCACCACCCCGGGACGCGGCAGCTCGAGCAGCGCCTCAACCAGAAGCGTGTTCCTCCGATCGGCGCGGACGGAGCACGTCTCGAGTCGCACGCTGTCGCCAACGAGCGGCGCCTCGATGACGATGGGTGCCTTCAGACCCAACTGGCGCATCGCGTCGCCGTGGACTTCGCGGGAGCCGAGTCGACCGAGGCCGTGCATGGGAAAGTCGCCGAGGCGCTCGCGCAGGGCGCTGAGGTTCTTGAATGAAGGCCGCAGTTCGTGACCGAGCTCCGAAGCCAGATCGGCCGCATCCACGCAGGCTGCCACGATCCGAGCCTTGTCGAGGAACGCGAGCAGCGTCTCGTCCCAGAGGGCTTCGCTGGACGCCAAGAATACGACTGCCCCGCCCGCGCGCGCAGCGTCATGCGCGGCGCGCGGCAGGCGCCCTTCTGAGACCTCGAGTAAGATCGCGGGCAGTCCGACCCCTTTCAGGAAGTCCCGCTCGGTTGCCAGGGTGGCGACGGAGGCTCCCACCATCAGCAGCGGTCCGCCAAGCGCACGAACCGCCGCAAATACGCGGCGTCGCGCGCGAATGCCATCACCCGCCGAGGACCAGGTGTCACTGCCTGTGAGCAGCGCTTCGACCAACGCGCGATCACCGTCGTCGAGCGGGCCGAGCCCGAGCGCGTGCGCTTCGGCCTCGACTAACGGTAGCGCGTCGCGCCCGGGTGCTACGCGCGCTCGGGCCGGCAGCGCACGGGGAGCGATGGCCACTACAGGCGCGACACGCGCGGAAGGGGTCGGCGCGCTCGGCGGCGCTGCAGCCAAGTGCACAGTCGGTGGCGTCGCCGCCGCGCGCAGGGCAGCAGTCGGCGCGCTCGACGGCTTGGCGGCGGCGCGTAGGGGCGCG
>JAEUAF010000656.1 GCA_019695485.1 Sorangium sp. | reverse complement strand
TCGCGGAGCTCGGGCACGTAGTAGTCGCGGCTGGTACAACGCAGGTAGGAGGCGTCGTGGAGCCCGGAGCCGCCTCGCACGATACGCGCTGCGCTGTCACTCGTGAGGTAGACCGGATCCAACCCCGCCGGTTGGTTCGAATAGTTGGGCCGTGCGTTGTCGCGGCACCACTCCGCGAGGTTACCGACCATATCGAGGCAGCCGAAGGGCGAAATGTTGCCCGGGTGTTCGAACACGGACGTACCCCGACGCTCGATCGGCTGACATTCGGGCGAGAACGTCGCAAGCTCGAGGCTCGGCTCTGCGTCGCCCCACGGGTAGCGACGCGACGCGGGTCCTTTGGCCGCGTATTCCCACTGGGCTTCGGACGGAAGCTCGACGCCGAGCCAGCGCGCGAAAGCTTCCGCCTCCCAGTAGCTCACGCCAGTGACGGGCACGTCGGGCCCACACCAGGCGGGGTCCCGGTAGTAGTTTGGTTCTTTCGATGGCAGCTCTTGCCGCAACTTCCAGCCGAGCGGGTGCCAGTATTCGGAGCGGTCGTAGCCACCCGCGGCGAGAAACTCCGAGAAAATCGCGTTCGTGATCGGCGTGCGCGAGATCCGAAAGTGAGAGAGTTCGACTTCGACTAGCGGCTGCTCATCGGGACTTTCGTGGGAACCAAGCATGAACTTGCTCGCTGGAACTTGGCACCAGTCGAGGCGCACGAGACAGGCGTTCGCTGCCCGCTCGAGCCGGGCTTCAGATCGAATCTCGAATACATTCATTCTGGCCTCCCTGCGCGCGCCCTAGCCAGAAACTACGGAGCGCACGTTACCTCGGACGGTTACTGACGATACCCAGAAACGAGTCGACTACCGAGCCTCCGTTGGCAGCAAACGGCGTGCTGACGCCGGCGACGCTCGACAGGCACGGAGCTTAGAGAAGACATCGAATCAGTCAAGTGCGACAAGTGACGCACTTGATGTACACACAGCACTCTGCCACGCCCAGAAACCCCAAGAAGCCCGCAGAAAGCGGGAAATAACTGGGCCCACCGCGTGCCGACGCTTGCAATTTCGTACAATACGAATTCGCTACTCGCTGGCTACGTTTCGCACACGAATCGCGCGTCGCGACTCGTTCTTCACGAACTTCACTATGAGCGCGCTTCGAGCCACGCTGCCACTGCGCCGCTGGCTCGAGAACGACTCGGGAAACAGGACAGCGCGCGCCCAAGCTCAAAGCAATTTGCAGCCGCGGGGCGCTCTGGCTTGCGTCGCTGCGACTGCGTCCGCTGTCGAAGTTTGGGCGTATAGAGATCATGTTTCGAACGACAGACTCAAAAGCGCACACTCGCAAACAAGCACTCTTTGAGATTTTCTATTTGACAGACAACGAGCGCGTGCCCAGAGTTGAACTCATCGCGAACGGAAGAGCGCATCGAACTCGAGCCGTTCAAGCGCTCACGAGATCAGCTCTTTACCTCCCAGAGCGGGCGGACCGGCAGCGCAAAACCCGTGGAATAGGCGCGTGCCCTTGGCGCCGCCTCAGCCCTCGGAAAAGCGCGCCGAGCGAGAAACTCAAATGCCAATACTGGCACTGACAGGGGACTACTATGGAATCATCGAGTCATTCCGGGGTGGAGCTACGCAAGGCTACGGAACTTCTGGAAATAGCGCTGAGCGCTTTACGTAGCGAAGTGAACCGTACGAAAGCAGTGGGCCCTGAGCGCGTCGGAACCATGGGCCCGTTGACCTGCTCAGCCGAAGCATTGACCATGTTCTTGCACACAGGGGACGTCAATGCGGTGCCCCTCTACTTCTCGTCGTTTCAAGAAGTGCTGGCGGCGCTACTGCGCGGGGAGATTGACCGCGCCTTGGTTCCGCACTGCCACCCAATCGCGAGTGAGCTGCTGTTCGATCCGCGCTTCGAGATCGATTCTGCGCGTGCATTCGACAAGCCGAATCCACCGCTACATCTGGCCAGCAACCCGTCGACCCCTTTCCCGCCCAGCAATGTGTCGTTGTGCGCAGCGCTGCCAACCCTGTGGCCGCTGGTGAGTGAGTTCTCACCCTCGAAGCTCGAACTCTTACCAGTGGTCAGCAACCCGGCGGCGGCCAAGGCGCTACGCGAGGGTCTGGCGACTTACGCCATCACCAATGAAGCAAGTCTCGCGGCCTATGAGCTTCGCTCGGTTCTCACGTTGAAGCACGTTACCGTACGCTGGTTTCCGGTGCGGCTCGCCGGCGAACACTCCGCACCGCCCCACAACGAGCAGTGAGGACGCCCGCGATCCGAGTCCCTGACGCCGCGATTGAGGCAGATTTCGACGCCGCTCGCTGAACTGATTCGTGCGGCGAGCACGCAGCCACCAAGTGAAAAGTGTTTCAAGCTTCGAAACGAGAACCGACCATGAACTCAACCCCTTCAGCCACGGACGACGCGCCCCTCGATGCCCAGACCACCACCAAATGCGCGATGGTGTTGGATTCCGATCTGCCGCTCGGGCTGCTCGCGAATACTGCTGCGGTGCTGGCACTCACGCTGGGCTCGCGCCTTCCCATCATTGGGCCCGACGTGCCAGACGGGTCCGGGTCCGTTCATACCGGCCTGACCACGACGCCGGTGCCGATCTTGCGTTCGGACGCAGGCTCCATCAAGGCGCTGCGCGGGAAAGCGCTAGAACTGGGAGGGGTCTTGGTGGTCGACGTAACAGAAAAAGCACAGACCACCACGAACTATGCTGACTACACGGCGAAGCTCAGCGCTGGCACCGCGGAAACACTGCGCTACCTCGGTGTCGCGCTGTTTGGCCCCAAAAAGTCGGTCAATCGCCTGATCGGCAATCTACCGTTACTTCGCTAGTCGGAACGGCACTGCGGCCGCAGTGCGCGGCCGCTATCAACGCTGGCGCCGCACTTCGAGGCGCCGAGCATCGAACGCAGCAATGTCCTAGCAGAGCAGAGAGAGGCGCAAAGTCATGTCTAATGACGCGAACGACATCGGGCGGAGCAAACGCTCCAAACTGGAGACCAATCTGATTCACGCGGGGGAACCGTCACCGCGAATCCTGGGCGCGGTCACGCTGCCCATCTTCCAAACCTCGATTTACGAAACCGGAAACGTCGCCGAATACCGTGACATCCGCTACATTCGGCTGGCCAACACGCCAAACCACGTGGCGCTCCAAGAAAAGCTTGCTCAGGTCGAGGGCGGACAATCGGCGCTCGTTGCAGGCAGCGGCATGGCCGCGATTTCGTCGGCTCTGCTCTCGGTGCTCAAATCCGGGGACCACATTCTGGTTCAGGACAGCTTGTACGGCGGCACTGAAGCGTTCCTCAGTGAAGATTGCTCAGAAATGGGCATCAGCTTCGATCACTTCGACGCGAGCAACCCGGACTCTTGGAGGGCCAAGCTGCGCCCGCGCACCAAGCTCATTTACGTCGAATCGATCTCGAACCCACTCTTGCGCATTCCAGCGCTCCGCGAGGTGACTCGCTTCGCGAAGGAGCACGGCATCCTATCGTTCATCGACAACACCTTCGCGACCCCAATCAACTTCCGCCCACTGGAGCTCGGCTTCGACGTCGTGCTCCACAGCGCCACCAAGTACCTCAACGGGCACTCGGACGTGTGCGCCGGGGTGATGATCGGCACCCAAGACTTTACGCGTAAGGCCTGGGGCAAGCTCTCGCACTTCGGCGGCGCGCTGGATCCGCACGCGGCGTATTTGTTGCACCGCGCACTGAAGACGCTAAAGGTGCGCGTCGCTGCGCAAAATCACAACGCGCTCACGATCAGCCGCTTTCTCGAGCAACACGCGGCCGTGCGCGTGGTGCATTATCCAGGGCTCGAGTCGCATCCGCAGCACGTGCAGGCGCGCGAGCTATTCAGCGGTTTTGGCGGCATGGTGGCCTTCGAGCTCCAAGGCGGCGAGGAAGCCGCCGAACGCTTGCTCGCTCGCCTGCGCTGTATCATCGTGGCGCCCAGCTTGGGCGGCGTCGAATCCAGCATCACGCGCCCCGCGGCTACTTCGCACTACGTAATCCCGAAGGCAGAGCGCGACGCGATGGGGATCAGCGGTGCGCTGCTGCGATTCTCGGTGGGGCTCGAACACGCGGACGATCTGATCTCAGACCTCAGCCAGGCGCTCGCGTGACCATGGAATCTGAACTCGGCAGCGAACCTCCGCTCGTACTGGACGCGGCAGATGTCGCGCGCCACCTGCCCATGCGCGACGCGCTCCCCTTGATGGTGGAGGCGCTCAGTCGCTACAGCAGCGGCGCGACCGTCACGCCGTTGCGCTCGATCGTGCGCCTCGAAGGCGGCCAAGGAGTGCTCGCGCTGATGCCG
>JAEUAF010000654.1 GCA_019695485.1 Sorangium sp. | reverse complement strand
CAAAGTCATGAGCGCTTCCACAGAATCAGATTTGCCCTTCGCGGTGGTCGTCACCGGCGAGCCGATCGAGCGCGCGCGGCTGCGTCGCGGGGGGTACCCGAGCCTGATTCGTGACGCGCTCGGCTCCGCTGCGCCACGCTTCGTCGAACTCGACGCCCAGCGGGAGCCACTTCCAGAGCTCAGCACCTACGGCGGGATCGTTGTCACCGGTTCCTCGGCGAGCGTGACCGAGCGCGCGCCGTGGATGCTTGCCGCGGAGGCGCGTCTGCGTGAGGCCCTGGCGGCGCGAGTGCCGCTGCTCGGGCTGTGCTTCGGTCATCAGCTGCTCGGGCAAGCGCTCGGTGGACGAGTGGAAAGGAACCCCAACGGGCGCGAAATTGGTACGGTCTCTCTGCAGCTTCTCGAGGCCGATCCGTTGCTCGATGCGGCGGCGAGCCCGTTCCTCGTGAATATGACGCACGTCGACTCGCTGGTGGAGTTACCGCCGGGGGCCCGCGTTTTGGCCCGCTCTGAGCTCGACCCGGCGGCGGCCGTGCGTTTCGGCCCGAGTGCTTGGGGCGTTCAGTTCCACCCCGAAATCGACGCCGAGGTCATGGCGGACTACGTCGAGGTTCGCGCCGAGCTGCTCGCCAGCGAGGGCCTCGACGCGCGGCAGATCCGGCAAGAGGTGGCGGAAACGCCGGCTGGACGTGCGGTTCTGCGCCGCTTCGTGGCGGAGGTTGCCCGCGGCCGCGAGGGACGCTAGACCCCCGTCCCTCATGGGTTTTTCCTGCGGAATCGTTGGTTTGCCGAACGTCGGCAAGAGCACGCTGTTCAACTCTCTTTCGAACGCGAAGGCGGAAGCTCAAAACTTCCCGTTTTGCACGATTGAACCCAACGTCGGGATCGTCGCGGTGCCTGACCCGCGTAGCGGCGCGCTTTCGCGCGTCGTTCACCCAGATCGCGAAGTGCCGACGAGCATCCGCTTCGTGGACATCGCGGGGCTCGTGCGTGGCGCTTCGAAGGGTGAGGGGCTCGGCAATCAGTTCCTGTCGCACATCCGCGAAGTCGACGCCGTGGCGCACGTGGTGCGCTGCTTCGACGATGGCAACGTCACGCATGTCGAAGGGAAAATCGATCCCGTCGCGGATGTGGCGACGATTCAAACCGAGCTTTGCTTGAAGGATCTCGACACCGCGAACAAGCGCCTCGATCGCGCGCGGAAGCAGAGTAAAGGAGGGGACCCCGTCGAGAAGCTCGCCGCGACAATGGGCGAACGCCTCGTCGCGCACCTCGACCAAGGCTTGCCCGCGCGCTTGTTCGAGGTCTCCGACAAGGAACGCGAGATCTTGAAAGAGATGTCGCTCCTCACTGCGAAGCCGATGTTCTACGTGGCGAACGTGGACGAGGGGTCGCTCGCAGCGCTCGACAAGAACGCGCACTTCGTGGCGCTGAAGCGCTTCGCCGACGCGGAGCACACGCCCGTGGTGCCGATCTGCGCCGCCCTCGAAGCTCAGATCGCCGAGCTCGAGCCCGCCGACCGCCCCGAGTTTTTGAAGAGCGCCGGGCTCGAGGAGCCAGGGCTCAACGCGGTGATTCGCAGCGGCTACGAGCTACTCGGCCTCATTACCTACTTTACGGCCGGCAAGCAGGAAGTGCGGGCGTGGACTATTCGTAAGGGCTGGACCGCCCCGCAAGCCGCAGGCGTGATTCACACCGACTTCGAACGCGGCTTCATCAAGGCCGAAGTCATCTGGTGGGAAGATTTCGTGGCGCTCGGGAGCGAAGGCAAGTGTCGCGAAGCGGGCAAGCTTGCCATCGAGGGCAAGGAATACGTCGTGCGCGACGGCGACGTCATGCACTTCCGCTTCAACGTCTGACGAGCGCTACGGCGCGCTCGATGACCAAGGGCCCGAGCGCGTGGACCGGTGCCGGGCCGCCGAACGCTCCGAAAAAGCGGGCCACCCAAACCACCAACACGAGCGCGAGCAGTGCCCAGGCAGCAGGCGCTGCGAAGCGTCCACTGAGACGCAGACTCGGCGGCGGGTGTTTTGGTCCGGCGACATAGCTCCAGATCCCGCTCGCGAGCAAAACCCCCGTGAGCGGCAGCAGTAAGAAGACGAGCGGGTGAAATCCGAGCGCGCCGCGCCAATCGCCGCGTAAGAGCGCGAGGCTCGCGCGGGTGAGCCCGCAGCCCGGGCAGGGCACGCCGAACAGCGTGGCGCTCGGACACAAGGGCACCTCGTGCAGGATCGCAAACGCCCCAGCGCCGACGAGCGCGAGCACTAGCAGAGCGCGCCGAAGCGCGGCGACGACTTCGGAGCGCGCTGCCACCTTAGGGGGTGCGCTCGTGAGAGCGGACAGCTCGATGGGATAGGGTTGTTGCCGCATGCACCAACTCGCGGTCCGACGCCCGACTTCGGGCGACGCGGCTATTTCGACTACGCTGGGCTACGACCGCCGCCCGCTGCCTTCCACACCTCATTCAGGTCGGTGGGGAAGAAGTAGGCGCCGAGAAGCAGGTACAAGATCGGGTGCGGCACCTGCGGGTTCTGAATGCCGGCCATGCGCTTGGCCTCGAGCACCTTCTCCGGCACACCCCAGAGAGTGATGATGTTCAGGATCGGGATGAACAGAAAGAGCGGGTTGATGTCGTCCTTCTGACGGAAGGCCTTCAACTCTTTGATCATGCCCAGCATCTGGATGATGCCGTACACGAAGCAGAGCGAGCCCAGCACCAAGACCATGATCGGATTACGCTCGGTGCCAATCGGCCCCACGGGCCCAAGCGGTCCCGAGCCGGTCATGGGCTGAATCGCCGCTGGGCTATAGCCGCCACCCGTCGGAGGCGCGCCGTAGGCTGGCGGTGCCGGATGGGTCGGGGCGTGACCGGCATCCTGCTGGGGAGAGTGTGGAGAGTATTGAGGCGGAGCCCCTCCCGGCGGCGGGCCAAACGCGCCCGGTTGAGGCGGGCCGAAGCCGCCTGGCCCTGGAGGTTGCCCGTAAACACCGCCGCCTGGAGGAGGACCAAATCCACCGGGGGGCGGGCCGAAGCCGCCTGGGGGCGGACCAAATCCACCTGGAGGTGCACCCGGCGGCGGACCAAATCCGCCCGGAGGCGCGCCCGGCGGCGGACCGAATCCGCCCGGAGGCGCGCCTGGCGGCGGACCGAATCCGCCCGGAGCGGGCCCCTGGGGCGGCTGGCCGTAAGTACCGGGCGGCGGGCCGTAGCCTGCGCCAGGTGCCCCACCCGGCGGGCCGAAGGCGCCGGGCGCCACCATTGTGCCGCCGAGCGGATTCACATCCGGCGACGGCGGCGGTGCGCCAAACTGACCGTGCGGAGGCCCGAAGCCCTGCGGCGCCGCAGGAACCGGAGCGGGTGCTGGTGCCGGCGCGGGAGCCGGCGCCGGGGCGCCGAAACCGGGAGGAGCGACTCCGAGCATCGTTCCCTTCAGCTGTGCGCGGCTCGAGGTTGCAGGAGCGGGAGCAGGTACCGCGGCGGGCGGAGGGCCGGCCTGAGGCGCCGGCGCTGGCACGCCAGGCCGAGGACCCGCGGCCGGCGGGTTCACCATTAGCATCGTCCCCTTGAATTTAGGGGCCGCTGCGCCTTTCAGGTTGAAGCCGCACTTCTGGCAGGTCGTAGCCGCGTCGTCGTTCGCGGTCCCACAGTTCGGGCAAAACACTCGATACCTCCCGAGCCAATTATGAACAGAGTAGGGGCCCCGAGCCTACTTCCTTCGGGGATCGGTTCTCAAGCACGTCGTTCGAAAAAGCGCCGCCCTTGACACCCCGCATTTGAGCTCACTACGGTTCGCCTCGCCCGGGGCCGCCGGGCAGCCCGCTCGCAACTTTTGGCAAGTTTTGACGACCACCTGCGAGCCGAACCCCAACCGGATTGTTTCATGGCATTCGCGCTGAGTGCGGAGCGTGAGCGCGAGCTCGAAGAGATCGTTGCCCGCTACCCAAATAAGATGGCCGCGTGCATACCCGTTCTGCACCTCTGCCAAGAGCAGAACCAGAACTGGGTATCCGACGAGGTGATCACGTTCGTGGCTCACCGGCTGGATCTGAGTCCGGCGCACGTGAAAGGCGTGGTCACCTTCTACACGTTGTTCAACCAGAAGCCCGTTGGCAAGCACCAGGTCTGGGTGTGCCAGACGCTGTCGTGCGCGCTGCGCGGTGCCGGGGAAATCCTCAGCCACTGCGAAAAGCGGCTCGGCTGTCACGTCGGTGAGACGTCGAAGGACGGCAAGGTGACTCTGCGGACGGCCGAGTGCCTCGCGTCTTGTGGGACTGCGCCGATGATGCAGATCGACAAGAAATATTACGAGAACCTCAGCGTTCCAGAAGTCGACCGTCTGCTCGACGGTTTGCTGAAGGGCTGAGCGGAGCGCGAGCATGCTGAAACAAACGACGTACCTCTCGCATTCGTACGGCAAACCCGACGGCTTCACGCTAGCTGCCTACGAGGCCGCCGGTGGTTATCGCGGCGTCAGGAAAGCTCTGGCGATGAGCCGTGAGCAGGTCGTAGACGAGGTGAAGAAAGCTCACATTCGCGGACGCGGCGGCGCAGGTTTCGATTGCGGCACGAAGTGGAGCTTCATGCCGAAGGAGTCGAAGAAGCCGCACTACCTCGTGATCAACGCGGACGAAGGCGAGCCCGGCACCTTCAAGGACCGCACCATCATGGAGCTGAATCCCCACTCCATGGTGGAGGGCTGCATCATCGGTTGCTACGGCATCGGAGCTCACGCGGCGTACATCTACGTGCGGGACGAGCTTCACTTGTCGAAGGAGCGGCTGTGGGGCGCGATTCGAGAGGCGCGCGCCAAGGGCTATCTCGGCCAGAACCCGTTCGGTAAGGATTACCCGGTCGAGATCTACGTGCACACGGGCGCGGGCGCATACATCTGCGGCGAGGAGACGTCGCTCTTGAATTCGCTCGAGGGCAAGCGCGGTGAGCCGCGGCTGAAGCCGCCGTTCCCGGCGCAATACGGCGCCTTCGGTTGTCCGACCACCGTCAACAACGCGGAGACGGTCGCGATCGTGCCGACCGTGTTCGAGATGGGCGGCGACGCTTTCAGTCAGCTGTCGACGCTGCACTCGCTGAACGACGGCGGCGCGCGCCTGTTCGGGGTGAGCGGCCATGTGAAGCGTCCGGGCGTCTACGAAGCGGCAGTCGGTCTGACGCTGCGCGAGCTGATCTACGACTTGGGCGGCGGCATCCTCGACGACCGTCCAATGCTCGGCGTGATTCCCGGCGGTTCTTCGTGCCCGGTGCACTTGCCGGACGAGACCGTGAATCTACCGAACGACCCGCGCTTTGCCGCGTGGCACGGCAAGAGCATCTTGGACCTGCCGCTCGGCGTGGACACCTTCCGCGCGGTAGGCGGCATGTTGGGCACGTGCTGCGCGATTGTGATGAACGACAGCGCGGACCCCGTGCTCGCGCTGCACAACCTGGTGCGCTTCTACAAGCACGAGTCGTGCGGGCAGTGCACGCCGTGCCGTGAAGGCTGCGGCTGGGTCGACCGCATCATCAAGAAGATCGTGCAGGGGGAGGCGACGATGGACGAGCTCGACGAGATCTCGGAGATCGCCTCGAACATCACGGGCAACACCATCTGCGCGTTCGGCGACGGCGCGGCTCAGCCGATGCTGGCCTTCGTGAAGAAGTATCGTAAATCGTTCGAGGACTACGTGCGTACGGGCGGCAAGTCCCAAACGCGGAGGCTTTCGCTATGAACATCGGCAACGTGTTCTTCGCGCTCTGCAGCCTGGTCTCATTGACGGGCGCGGTCGCCACCGTCGTAGCCAGAAATCCGATTCGCGGCGCGATCGGGCTGCTAGCGACGATCTTCGGTATCGCCGGGCTCTTCCTGCAGCTCAGCGCTCAGTTCCTGGCGGCGGTTCAGCTGATCGTTTATGCCGGCGCCGTGGTGGTGCTGTTCGTGTTCGTGATCATGCTGCTCGGCACCGACGCTGCCGCCGCGTCCTCGCGAGCGCGCGGCGCACGTTGGGCGGGGGGGCTGATGCTCGCCGCCCTGGCGCTGATCGGAGGCTCGTTCGCGCTCGGCGTCGAGGTTTCGAAACCAGTTCCGTTCCCGGCAGCGCCGGCGGATCACGGCAGCGTCGAAGCTCTC
>JAEUAF010000646.1 GCA_019695485.1 Sorangium sp. | reverse complement strand
AGCGCCGATAGCCGTTCACGTTGGCTACGGCGTCACTCTCGAGATGCGGGACGCGCGCCGAAAGCTCCTTGCGAGCCTTGTCGGCGCTATCCCAGGTGACCTGCGTCGTCATGAAGGAACTTTCGAGAAGACCCGCCCGGTCTTGGACGAACTTCCAGCCTTCGATATCGATGCCTGCCAGCTGGCGGCGTGCAGCCGACTCGGTAAGCCCATGCCAGGTCTTGCTCAAAGCCAGACGCGCCCGGTCACATTCCTGATCGTTTTTGCAACCGACCGAGAGTGCGGCAACCACACACAACGCGAGAATCGAGCGAGTCATCGTCTAGGCCCCGTGAATTCTGAAAGCGCCGGAAGCCTACCGCCGCCCAAGGGTGGCGGCTACGGGCAAAACCAGCCGCGGGCTCGCCCGGCCCGGAGAACGAAAGTTGGCCCGTGGTCATGTCGGCTCGTATGAAAAGAGAATGACCGTCGTCGTTCAAAAATTCGGCGGATCGTCGCTCGGCGACCTCGAGAAGTTGGGCAGTGTCGCCGATCTGGTCGTGCGAACGCGCGCCGCTGGCGAGCAGCCGGTCGTCGTGGTCAGCGCCATGGGAAAAACCACAGAGGGGCTTCTCGAGCTCGCTCGCCAAGTCTCGGCGCGGACCGAATCCCGGGCGCCAGCGGAGCTCCCACGTCGGGAACTCGATATGCTCGTCACGACGGGCGAGCGTGTCAGCATGGCGCTGCTGTCGATCGCGATTCAGGCGCGCGGCGTACCAGCCATCAGCTTCACGGGCTCTCAGGCGGGGATCCTCACCAGCCCCGAGCACTTCGACGCGCGTATCCGCGACATCCGACCGGGCCGCGTGCAGGCCGCCCTGCAGGCGAACCAGGTCGTCATCGTGGCCGGTTATCAAGGCGTGAGCGCGCACCGAGAGATCACCACGCTCGGCCGCGGCGGCTCGGACACGACCGCCGTTGCGTTGGCGGCCGCACTCGGCGCACAACGCTGCGAAATCTACAGCGATGTCGATGGTGTCTACACGGCCGATCCGCACCAAGTCGACGGCGCGCGCCACCTCGCGGCCATCGACTACGGAACCTTACACGAGATGGCCGAGGCAGGGGCGCGCGTCCTAAACGCTCGCGCGGTCGCCTGGGGTCGCGATCATCAGGTGCGAATCCACGCCCGGCGCACCGACGACTTCGCCCGCGGGGGTGGCGGTCGAGAAACCGTGATCTCCGATTGCCCGCAAATTCGCACGGCCGCGGTGGTGACGAACCCGAAGCTTGCCGTGCTCGCCGCAGCCCCGAGCTCCGTAGACGAGCTCCTCGCGGCCGCCTCGACCGCGGGGCTCTTCGTGCGCGATGTGCTCGACCAGGGCACGCGCGTCACGGCAACGGTACCGCTAACCTCGGTGCCCGATTTTCCGGCGGCGCGACGCGCGCTCGAGCGGCGCGGGGTGCCCGAACTCGAGATCAGTGAAGACTACGCGGAGCTCAATGCCGTGGGCCCTGGCGAACAACTCAATGCGCTCGCGGCTCAGGCTCTGCGCGCGCTGCCGAGCACACCGCTACTCAGCTTGCGAAGCGGGCTACGACTCTCCGTTTTGGTGCGGCGAGCGGAGCTCGCGGCGTCAGAGCGCGCGTGGCACCGGCTGTTCGTCGAGGCCGCCTAGTGCGCCGCAGGTGATTTGACGTCGACAATCGCTTCGCGATTGCCTCGCCGCGCGGGCATGCGCCGCGCAAAATCAGCGTCGGGGACGGCGCCGATCCGCGAGTAGCGCGGCCACCTCACGATAGCGCTGGGCGATGCGCTCGTCGCTAGGCGCAAGGCGCAGCGCAACCGCCAAGTGGCGCTCCGCGGCCGGAGCGTCGTCGTCGACTCCGAGCGAATTCTCCGCGGCCTCTAGCAACCACGCCGAGAGGCCACGCGCGGTCGGCGAGCCAAGCTCGATCGCCTCGCGCATCCGACCGAACGCGAGCGCAGCGCCGGAGCGGTCGCCGAGCCGCGCCCGATAGCTCCCCTCCAGGTAGCGCGCTTCGACCACCCGCTCGGAGGCGGCCGACACCTGGCGCAAGCGTGCAACCGCCTGCGGCAAATCCTTGGCGTGGTCGGCGAGCAAGCGCGCGAGGTCGATCAGCGCTTCGGCATCGAAGCGCCCCGAGTGCTCGCCGAGTTCGACGGCTCGTTCGAACAGCGCGAGCGCGCGATCCGCGCGCCCACCCGCGGAAAGCGCGCGCGCCAGCCCGGCCGTTGCGGTGGCGTCATCGGGCAGGTAGCGAAGCGCGCGCTCGAATAGCCGACCCGCGTCGCGAACATGACCGGCATCGAGCAGCAGCCGAGCCGCGCGCCGACACACATCATGCCGGGCGCGCGCGCCGCTCTCGACGGCTTCGAGGTGCTCGGCATCCGATAGCGCACGTTCCAGATCCCCACGCTCCACGCGCGCCGCGAAGCGCGCCCAGCGTGGCTCAGGCAAGCCCGGCGCGCGCGCAACGGCGCGGTCCAGCGCTTCGACGCGCACGACGACGTCTGGGTGAAGCTCGGCGAGCCTGAGCCAGCTGAGCGCTGCCAGCGGCGCAAACACCTCGTTGCTGACGGCGGCCTCGACGGCCTGACGCGCACCGCTGTAGTCGCCAACTTGGGCCAAGAGCTCCGCGCCCACCAACCCAGCTTGCGTCGCGGGCAAACACTCCACCACCAGGCCGAGCGCGGCTTCGGCGCGACCGCGCACCTTGGCGTCGATTTCGGCGACCAAGCGCACGATTTCCGGGTGCCGCGGCGCTTGCTCGAGCGCTGTGACGTAGGCGCGGCGCGCAGCCTCGATGTCCCCCACGCCGAGCCGCTCATCCGCCTCGCGCAAAAGCTCGGCGAGCTCGGCCGCGCGCGTGACTTCCGCGGCGAGCTCTGGAGCGGTCGCGGCGGAGTCGAGCGCCACCTCGATGTGCTCACGCGCGACGACCAAGCCCGCAAAGTGCACTCGGTCCGCGGATGGCGCGCGGGCCCCAACGGCAGGTAGTAGGATTCGGCCGAGCTCCCGACCCACGTCGATGAAACGCACGCTGCGGCCACGAGGGCTCGCGAGCTTGCCGAGCACCGCTCCCACGACGCGCAGCGCGACCGCCAGGGCGGGTACTTCGAACCCGACACCGCGCGCGCGTGCCACCACGAAACGCCCATCGCCCCCGCTCGGGGCCCACAACAAATCGAAGGCCAGCGCCTGCCCCGGGCCGACCAGACCGACCCCGAGCCCGCCCGGTACTGGGAACAGCGCGGGGGGACGACCGTGCAGCTCAAAGACGGAGCCCATTCGGCGCCCCGCCCAGCGAGCCAAGGTCGACAACTCGACGCTCAGGGTCAGGTGCTCGAGCTCCCCCCGGCGATGCCGAAACTTGGGCACGCCCCCCGAAAGATCGAGAGGAAAGGTCAACCCCGGCAGGGTTAGCGCGAGCTTCTTGACCGTCAGCGGCCCAATTTCGACCGTCTCGTAGAGCTCGAGCCCCAGCATTCCCCGTTGGGCCGTCAGGCGCAGGGGAACGCGCTGGTCCTCAGCCAGAATGGCTTTCGCCGAGGCGGAATTGGGTTCCGCCTCGGGGGGGACGCTGGGGCTGTGGGCCGAGGGTACCAAGGGGCCGAAATCGTACCAGGGCTAACCCCCCGGCGGCCAAGTCGGGCGCGAAACAACCCGAATCAGCGGGTGTTTTGGCCGCCCGCTAGTCGACGTCGCCCTTTTCGAGCTTGGTCTTCATGCGCCGGATGAGCTCGGGAAAGCCTTGCTTCTTGATGATACGGCGGAACTGGCTGCGGTAATTGCCGACCAAACTCGAGCCTTCGGTCACGATATCCACGATCCGCCAGGCGCCGGAAGCCTGGCTCACCACATAGTTGATGGTAACCGGCTCCTCACGATTATCGGTGGTGCTCTTGGCCCGGGTGAGCACGATCGCGCGCGAGTCTTCTTTCGACTCGCCGACATATTCGACGTCGTAGTCGCGAATCCGCTTGAGACTCTTGCGGTAGGCAGCGCGCACGAGCTTCGTCAAAATCCCCTGGAATTCAGTGCGCTCTTCAGGCTTGAGGCCGTCCCAAGCTTCCTTCAGGGACTCCTTGGCGAGCGTGTCGTAGTCGAGGGCGGAATCGAAGGCTGCCTGTACCTTCTTTTCGTCTTCCGCGGTCTTCGCGTGCCGCATGTAGTCGAGCAGCTGGGTCTGCTTGGCACGCACGAAGTCGCCAGCGGGCGACGCATGCGCGAACGGAGCCAGCAGCATCAGGGCAGCGGAGAGAGCAACAGCACGAAGGCGATGCGTTTTCATGGGACCTCGGGAATCTAGGAGTCATCTGGATATACGCAAGGGGGATGCCAAGCCCTTCCTTCAACGCGCGCCCTCCATTCGCGCGAGATCTGTCGTTTCCACTCGAAGGCCGGTCGTGAACGAATCGCTACAGCGTCGCCCCTCGCGCACAGTAACGCCCCACGAAATGCTGTCAGCCGAGCTGAATCGCGTCCCCCGGGGGTGGCGGTTCGCTGCGCGGCCCTTCCAAAGTCACGCGAAAAGCCGCCCCCTGACCTGCCGAGCTATCCACCTGGATTGTAAAGCCGTGGTCGTCGGCGATACGTTTGACCACCGCGAGTCCGACGCCTGTGCCTTGCGACCGAGTCGTGAAGAACGCGTCGAAGAGTCGCTCTCGGGCAGCATCGTCGATGCCGGGTCCCTGATCCACCACGCTGAGTTCGATGACGCCGGCCTCCGTGCGTCGCGTGGCCACGACGACGGTGTCCGAGGGGCGCGAGGCTTGCACCGCGTTGCGCACCAAGTTCCACACTAGCTGACGCAGCTGGGCACCGTCCGCGCGCACCGGCGCGGAGCTCAACCCCTCGTAGCGCACGTTGACGTCGGACACGGCGCGCCCAGACCCCGAAGCCAGAACGACGACCTCGCGCGCGATGCTGGCGACGTCGACGTTTACCAGCAGCGGCGTACGCGGCCGCGACAGATCCACCATGTCGGTGACCAGATCATTCAGGCGAGCCGCTTCGCGCTGAATGATGTCGCAGAGCCGTCGGTCCTCTTCGCACAGGCTCGGAGCAGTTTTGAGCAGCTGGATGCAGCCGGCGATCGAGCCGAGGGGATTTCTGATCTCGTGCGCCAAGCCGGTCGCGAGCCTACCGAGCGCCGCCATGCGTTCGGCACGATCAGCCCGCTCCGTCGCCAGTACGAGCTCACCACCTGTCCAGCGCAAGCGCTCGACCAAGGTCCCCGCCAGCAGCGAGACCACCACCAACACGAGCAGGTTGACGATGACGTAGAACGAGACTTCATCCGACGAAACGAGATAAAGGCTCGAGGCTTGATCGACGGGCGGCTTCAGCCAACCCCGCTGCAGCGCCAAGACGAGCCCGCCATACGAGATGCCGGCGCCGACAGCAGCGGCGGCTGCCCCGCGCATCCCGCTCAGGCTCGCCCCCAACAGGCAACTCAGTCCATAAAACGAGGTGGCCCCGCTGGTAATCCCGCCCGTCAAATAGGCGACGACGGTCCAGGTGACCTGGTCCAGCACGACCTGGACGTAGGCGAGCCGCTCGAGCCCGCGACCGCTGCGAAGAACGCCGGCATACACGGCGGCCACGGCAAACGACAAGGCAAGAGTCGCGAGGCTCACGCGCAGCGTGTAGGAACCCGTATCGTACACATCGCGCAGGTAGAACATGCCCACGAGCGCGAGCGCGATGGTGAGAAACAAAAGGCGCGCACCCGTCAGCCAAGCCAGACGGCGAGCCAGAGGACCTGAGCTGACGATTTCCGGGAGCCCGAGCGGGATGCGCTTCACTCGGCCTTGATGTTACCCGCGAGTGAAAAGATCGGTAGGTACATCGAGACCAGCACGACTCCGACCATGCCGCCCACGCCGACCATCATGATCGGTTCGAGGGCAGCGGTCATGGCCGCTACCGCGACGTCGGTCTCTTCCTCGTAGAAATCGGCGATCTTATTGAGCATCTGGTCGAGCGCGCCGGTCTGCTCGCCGACGGCGATCATCTGCACGACCATGTCTGGAAAGATCTGGGTCTGCATCAACGGCTCGGCCATGTTGCGGCCCTCGCTGATGGCTTGGCGCACGGACATGATGCCGCTCTCGACGATCACGTTGCCGGAGGTCTTGGCGCAAATCTCGAGGGCATCCAGGATCGGCACGCCCGACTGGAGCAGCGTGCCCAGCGTACGGGTGAAGCGCGCCACGGCGATCTTTCGCAGCACGGAACCCATCACCGGCAGCTTCAGCATCGAGCGATGAGCGAAGCGCTTTCCACGCGGCGTGCGATATCCGTAGACAAGGCCGACCGCGGCGAGCAAGCCACCAACCAACAGCGCGGGCAGCGCGGTCACGAAGAAGTGCGAGGTGTCGACGACGATCTGCGTCAATTTCGGCAGGTTCTCTTTGCCGCCGCCGAAGTCCTTGAACATCATCTCGAACGCCGGAATCACGAACGTGAGCAGGACCGTCATCACGCCGCCAGCGATCACGACGACGATGGACGGGTAAACGAGCGCGCCGCGCACCTGCCGAATCAGCTTTTGGCGCTTCTCGAGGTAAACCGAGAGCCGGTTCAAGATGCTGTCCAGAATGCCGCCGACCTCGCCGGCGTGGGTCAGGTTCACGAAGAGCTCGTCGAACACCTTGGGGTGGCGACGCAGCGCCTCACTGAAAGTCGAGCCACCCTCGACAGAACCGCGGATATCCTTGAGCACCCCCGCAAAGTGCTGATTCGGCTGCTGGTTGCTCAGGATCTCGAGGCATTGAACGAGCGGCAAGCCAGCGTCGATCATGGTCGCGAACAAGCGCGTGAAGGTGACGAGGTCCTTAGTCGAAACACCCGAGCCGAAGCTCATGCTGCCGAGACTGCGCTTACGCCCGACCTTGACGGGGCTCAGCTGCTGCTGGCGCAAACGCTGATTGACGGCGTCCTCGTTGTCCGCCTCCATCACCCCTTTGCGCAGCTCGCCCGTGCGGGCGCGGGCTTCCCAGGTGAATTCAGCCATCCGTTAGGTCCGAGGTTCTCATGACGATCGCGGTCCGCTCTTCTCGAGAGCAAGGCGAGAATAGCCCCCGAGCAAAGCCCGGGTCAAAAGTTCGCCTGAAGGTACCCGCTCGGGGCACACTGCTGGCCCAGCCCTCGGCCGCCGAACCTGGGAGCGTTTCATTGTCTCCGACGACTCCCCAGCCCCTCCAACATCTAGGCACCCGCAGTGCTCGCCTGGACGCGCTCGCTCGCGATGCGGTGGTAAATGCCGAGGTCGCCCCGGCGGCCGCGCTCGGACTCGCTGTGTGGCGAAGTGGGGCCTGGGCCGTGGAAGTAGGCGCCGGCGGCCACACTGGGCGCGCTGCGGCCGATGACGAAACGCCATTCGACTTGGCCTCTGTGTCCAAACCGTTCGTGGCCTGCGCGTTCGGGCGGCTCCTACAACGGGGCGCCCTCGAGCGCACCACGCAGCTTGGAAGCCTGGTTCCCGAGGCGCTCGGGACGCCTAGCGCAAGCGCAAGTCTCGAGGCGCTCTTGTCGCACCGCGCGGGACTCGACGCGCACCTGCCGCTGTTCGCGCCGCTCGAGCGCGGTCGCGCGCTGGAGCGCCACGCGGCCCTCGTGACCGCGGCGTCCGCTCGCACGCACGGGCTCGCTGCAGCGGAAACGTTCGCGCCGATCTACAGTGATTTGGGCTATCTCCTGGCCGGCGAGGCGCTCACTGTGGCCACGGGTCTCCCGCTCGACGAGCTCGTCGCGGGCGAAGTGACGGGGCCGCTCGGACTTGGCGCCGCCTCCGCCAGGCACTGGCTGCGACGAGATTCCACGTTCTCCTCGCGCGTCGCGCCGACGGAGGTCGTCGCATTTCGCGGGGGCGCGCTGCGCGGAGTCGTGCACGACGAAAATGCCTGGGCTTTCGCCGGACACGGCCTCGCCGGCCAGGCAGGACTATTTGGAACGGTTCACGACGTGCTCGGCTTCGGCATCGCGCTCCTGGATGCTCTGGCCGGCAGAAGCGACCGCTGGCTGAGCGGCGAAACGCTGCGCTTCATGCTGCGCGAGCGACCTGGCGGCACACTGCGCCTCGGCTTCGATGGACGCGCCACGGGTTCGAGCTCCGCAGGGGAGAGTGCGAGTTCACACACATTTGGGCACCTTGGCTTCACGGGAACCAGTCTCTGGTGCGACCCGGCGGCCGACGCAGTCAGCGTGCTGCTGACGAATCGCGTGTCTCCGAGCCGCGGAAACACCCGGATTCGGGCTTGCCGGCCACGCGTTCACGAGGCGCTCTTCGGGCGCGCACGGGAGCTCTGCGCCGGCCCGCTTGCCGAGTTTGAAAATCGGACTGGTCCGAAATGATCGACCATGCAAAATTCGGATAACCTCACCCTGCGCAACACCACGCTAGAGTGGTTCGCACCCGACCGATGTGGAAGCTGACGATTGAGGACGACCAGGCCAACAAGACGGTCGTCCATCTAGTACGCGAAGAGTACGGCCTCGGACGTGCCGAGGAGAACGCGATTCGGCTTACCGAACGCAACATCTCGCGTCTCCACGCGCAGCTCGAGCGAAAGAACGAGCATTGGTCGCTGCGCGACTTGTCGAGCTACAACGGCTGCTATGTGAATGGCCAGCGTGTCGCCACGGCGCAAGACGTAGCGCACGGCGATCTGATTCAAGTCGGCGACTACCGGCTCTCGCTCGAGAACGAAGTGCTCGCGGCCAGCACGCAGGACGCTACGGCGACGGTGCCAGCGCCACGCGTCGCGCCGAGCGCGGCCGTCGATCGACTGGTGATGCTGATGGGCCCCACACCCGGGGCAGAATTCGCCCTCACCTCGGGTCGCATGTTGGTGGGCCGCGGTGAGGATTGCGAAATTTCGCTCAACCACGCCTCCGTCAGCCGAATCCATGCGGAAATGCATGCGCTGGGCGACGGTCGCTACGAAATTCTGGATCGCCAAAGCGCGAACGGCGTGCGCATCAATGGCGTTGAACTCCCACGAAGCTTCGTCGATGCACGCGACGTGATCGAGCTCGGGGACGTGATCTTGAAGTTCATCCCCGCCGGCCAAACCTACACACCCGGCGCGGACGAGAGCCTTCAGATCGCGGCAATCGGTGCCGCCCGCCGCCAAGAAGCGGAAGAGAGCGGCCTCGGGCAGGCGCTCGGCAGCTCAACGGGCCTGAAATGGGGGCTCGGCATCGGCGTGCTACTGCTTTTGGGTGTCGGCTTCGTGGTGGTAGCGCGGCGCACGGCGCCGGCCGACTTGGCGAACGCCAAGGACGCGGTCACCACGCAGGCCGAGAAGTCGATCGATGCAGCCAAGCGCCTACTGGCGCAGGGCGATGCGCGCGGCGCCTACGAGAAGGCCATGCAGATCCCGCAAGGCGCAGCAGCCCGCGAAACAAGCGATTTTCGCATCATCCAAGCGGCATACGCGGACTTCCTGTTCGCGGAAGCCGACAAGGCCACGGACCCCGCTGACAAGCGCGCGCTATTCGATCAGATAGCGCGCTCGCCGACGGTCGACGCGGGCCGTCGCAATCGGGCGCTCGAGCAGTTGGCGGCGCTCTCGAGCCAGGCCGTGAACGTCACGGATCTGCCCAACACGCCCGAGGAGGACGCCTCCGCTTCGCCGACGCGACATAGCGCAACCCCGAGCGAGCCAAGCGCACCGAGCATCGCTGCTGCGGCTGCTCGCCCTGCGTTGCCGCGGGCGACACCGGCCAAGTCACCGACGCCGAAGGGTACGGGGTCGACGCTCGTGCGCGAGACCCCGTTCTAGGCATCACACGTGGAACAGCAGAGGCCCCTCGACGACGCGCGTGGCCGCGAAGTGGAGAGCCCGCGCGAAGTCTTCCTGAGCCGACCCGTGCTCGCGGTAATCGGTGCGCTCGTGCTGGCTGCGCTCGCCGAGTGGATCCCAGCTTTCGCCCGGCTGCGCGTGTTTTCGGCGCGGCCGGAGGCCGTACAACCAGCCGCGAAGCCCGCTTCCAGCGTGGCGATGGGCGAAGCCGAGCTCCAACAAGAGACCCAGGGGCACGGCGATGGGCTCGACGCGGCGCCCGCGCGCACCCCAAAGCGCGCCGCGCTGATCGGGACTTCGACTGATCCGGTTCCGAACGACCTCGTCGATCGCGCGCCCCAGGTGGAGCTCGTCGCTGCAGACGGCGCGCTCACTGGATTCTTCGGAGCGCTCGAACGCACGCGACGGAAAGAAGCCGGAGCCGTCACGCGCATCACGCACTTTGGTGATTCCGTGGTGGCGAGCGACTACGTCTCGGGCACGCTCAGGCGACGCTTTCAGGAGCGCTTCGGGGACGCCGGTCATGGCTTCACGCTGATCGCCAACGCTTGGCCGGCCTACTTCCACAACGACATCGAGCGCTACGCGACCGCGGGCTGGAAGGTGAGCCGCGTGGTGGGGCCGCTCGCAGAGGACGGCCTTTACGGCCTCGGCTGTGTCTCGTTCCGCGCGGAGAAGAACGTGCTGGCGCGCTTTTCGACGCCCAAGAAGGGCGAGTTCGGGCGCCAAGTCTCGCGCTTCAGCGTCTATTACCTGGCCAGCCCCGGCGGCGGTGCGTTTCAGATTTCGGTGGATGGCGCGCCACACACCATGGTCGACACCCACGCCGAGGCCACGACCTCGAAAGTTCAGCTGGTGCAGGTCCCAGACGGCCCGCACGAATTCGAGGTCTACACCAAACGCGGCGCGTCGCGCCTGTTCGGCGTGACCCTGGAGCGCGACGGCCCCGGCGTCGTGCTCGACGCTATCGGCATTCAGGGCGCGCGAATACGCTTTCTCGACAAACAAGACGACGCGCACTGGGCAGAGCAGCTCGCGCTACGCAGCCCGCAGCTCTTGATCTACGAATTCGGGGCGAACGAGAGCGCCGACGGGCTCATGTACCCGATGCCCGAGTACCACCGCACCATGAAGGAAGTGCTGGCCCAAGGCCGCCGTGCACTCCCAAACTCCAGCTGTTTGGTGATTGGGGCCATGGACCGCGCCACCAAAACCGGCAGCGAGCTCACGAGCCTCGCGATCATTTCGCATCTGATCGAGGAGCAACGCAAGGCCGCGCTGGAGGTCGGCTGCGCCTTCTTCGACACCTATCGGGCGATGGGTGGCAATGGATCGATGCCAAAATGGGTGCGACGCGGGCTTGGCCAGGCCGATCTGACACACCCGAGCGCGGAGGGCTCCGACCTGATCGGAACCTGGATCTTCCGCGCGTTGATGCAGCGCTACGGCGAATTCTTGGGCAAGGCAGGCGTCGCTGGCGCGAGCCCGAGCGCGCGCACGGCCACGAGTTCGCCGAGCGCACGATAACCCTTAGGGGTAAAGTGAATGCGATCCGGGCGCGCCAACGGAGGATCCTCGCGCAACCAAGTCGCGAAGCTGCCCGGGCCGCCCATCAATTGCTGCGCGCTCGCGAACGCGCAGCCTAGGCGGCGGCTCACCTCGGCATAGACCGCGGAGATGCGCGCGACGCGCGGCGCCGGCTCACCACTCGACAGCAGCGCATCGGGCGGCCCTAAAACCAGACAATCTGCATGCGGTGCGCCGCGTCGCAAGCGCGCGACAAGCTCTGACAACTGGCGGTCGTAGGCCGTCACATCGAGCTCGTCGAAGGCTTCGTTCGTACCAAACGCCACCACGAACAGCTCCGGATTGCGAGCCGCAACCTCCGCCACGAAGGGCAGCTCCGCCCAAGCCAAAGTGGTGGCGATGCGCGCGCCGTCGATGCCGAGGGTGTCGAGCACGACGCCGGGTGCATCCGTTTCGACCAGCACGCCGTAGAAGCGCGGACGACCGCGGCGCGTCTCGAGCGTCAGTACGTCGGTCGAGGTGCCGCTCAGCTCTTTACGCAAAATCGGGCTGTTGGGCACGCGCGCGGCTTGGTTCGCGTTTTGAATCGTGACCGATTCTGTGCCGAGATTCAGGAACACGGTGGCGCTCGGATCGGGCAGATCGAAGAGCACCGTGAAGTGCACCCGAGCGGTCGGCGCATGAGCTGGCAACTTGAGCGTCATGCGCACCGGTTCGGCACTCGGCCCGACGCGGATCCCCCCGAGCCCGAAGACGCCATCGTCCTGCAGTGAGCGACGCGCGGGCGGCTCGGGCTCGACGCGAAAGCGCCCCGTGCGATTGAGCACGGCGAGGTCGTGTCGACACGGGCTGACGCCAACGCGCACGAAGCCCGGGCCGCCGGAGCCGTAGCGCTCCGAGAGACGCGCACGTACCGCCCCAGTCCAATAGTCCGCGGCGGTGTGCGAATCCCCAAACCAGAGAATGCGCACCGACTCTTTGCGCTCCCCTCGCGCGAGCGCCTCGAGGGCCGCGAAGAAATGCCCAAGTTCGGCAGCACGCGCGGGCTGCTCGCCCGCGGCATCCAGGGCAGAGCTGGACTTCACGTCGCGCGCGGCCGGCGGAGCGATTTCCGGTGTGCGGGCGTGGGACGGCGTGCCCGCGACGACGGCGGGGGTCTTGCTCTTGGCGATCGCGCCCGAGTCGGCGCACGTAATGGCGACGACTGCGGCCAGCAGCGAAGCGAACGCGCCGAGCAAGGCTTCGACGAGCCGGCGCCTGCTTCGAGCCGACTCTTCAGCTGACGAGGAACGGCGCGGAGAGTCGTCGCTCGCTGTAGAGGCTGCCGCTTTCGTTCCTTTGTCGGACATGCTCGAGGAGTCGGTCGAGGTAGCTCGCCAGCGTGGGGCAAGCGGGTGCGCCCTGCGCCACGAGTTCGTTCGCACCTTGCATAGCGTACTCCGCGGCGGAGGTCAGGACCTCAAAAATGCCGCGCACTTGCTGCGGCAGCGCACGAAGCGCAGGATTTCCAAGGAACAGCCGCGTGAACGCCGACGGGTTGAAGCCGGTTTCGAGCTTGCGGCCGCAGCGCTCGGCAACCAGCTCGAGAAATTGCCGCAGCGAAGGCTGGCTGGGGTCGATTACGTGCAGCGTCGCGCCGGGCTTGGCGGCGTTCACTGCGAACGCGCCGAAGCGAGCCAGGTAATCCACGGGAGTAAGCGCGAGGAGCGCCTCGGCGCCCGGCGGCAACGGCAGTGCGGCCTCGCCGACGGCGCTGGCAATGAAGGCGATCAGCCAATACGGCCCGGCGAGGTGCTCGACGACGCCCTGTTCACTGTCGCCCAGCAAGTGCCCGGCGCGTAGGACAATGTGCGGGGCCCCCGATTTGTTGAGCATTCGCTCGGCGATCGCCAGGGTTTGCTCGACCGGGCCGTGGAAGGATTGGCCCGCTACAAGCTCTTGCTCCTCGACGCGCCCCACGCGCTGACCGCTCACGAAGACGCTCGAATAGAGCGCTATTTGGCGCAGGCTCTTGGCAACCCGCGACAGTTCGACGAGTTCGCGGGCAGCACCGACGTTCACGGCGAACGCCAGCTCTTCGGTGACCGGAACGTCGGTGACCGAATAGGCGGCGTGCACGACCTCGATCGAACTCGCCAGGGCGACGTAATTTGCACCGTCGAGGCCGAAGTCGATGGCCGCAGCGTCACCCTCAACCAGGCTGACTCGCCCCTGCGGAAGATCCCACTTCTCCAGCAAAGACTGAGCCTCCTCCAGGCGCTCGGGATGGACGAGAGCGACGATGTCCGAGCGCGCCTCGCGCAACAAGGCGCGCACGATGTGGGCCGCACGTAAGGCGGGAAACCCGGTCACCAAGGTCACGCACGGTGTCACGGCGACAGCTCCCACATCACGAGGCCGCGAAAGGCCGCAAAGGTTGCGGCAAAGGATAGCTCGGGAACCCGCTCCCGAGCACCGAGAGCCAGCACGACCGGCGCGGCTTGGCCTCCTGTCGGCGCGCCAAGGCGCGCCAGATCGGCAAACGCCAAGTAGGCGACCTTTCGCGAGCCGAGCAAGCGCGTCAACGCCGCGTTCTCCTCGAGCAGCGCTGGGGAGCGATCGTTTCCGCGAACCCGCGCGAGCGGCGGCTCCCCGCCCCCCGCGGCAGCTACGACGAAGCGCGTCGGCTCCACCAGGCTATCGATTTCAAAGGGCGCGACCTTACGACGGACCGCGCCCGCCCGGGGTGCGAACTGAATGAGGGTGCGCTCGACGCCCGCATCGCGCCCGCTCGTCGCGGCGACCTTACGGTTGATGCGCGGCTGGCCCCAAAATCGGCCGAGCAGTGACGAGAAGGGCGCGCGTTCGAGGAGGCCAAGCCCTTCGCCAATGCCTCGTCGCAGACGTTCGGAATCCAAAACTTCGCCGTGGATCAGCCAGCCCCAATCGTCCAGCAAGGCGTAGGCGACCCCTCCCCCGGCCCCGAGCTGAATCGACTGCCAGGCCTCGGCGACGGCCTTGGTATCCGACGCCTTCAAACGCGAGCCGAACAGGCCTGTCAGGAAGTCAGGCGGGCTCGGCACCAAAACCCGCTCGCGTCGGACCAGAAGCGCGACGGCAGTGTTCGCGGGCAACTCCCGCAGCGGCTCTTGGCCCCCCAGCGCAAGACCCTCCCCTAACGCCGCCGCGGCGCCCCGGGGCGTCGGCTTGAGCGAAATCGAAAGCTCGACTTGGTCGTTAGCCAAGGCGAGCTCGCCCTGCAGTTCCTCGACGCTGTTCAGCGTCGAAATCGTCGACTCGGCGAGTGCATCGAGCGAGCTCAGCACCACCGCTGGATCGGCCAAGTCGGCGGGGCGGCCGCGCTGTTGCTGCTCCTCGACGAGAGCTTGTTCGAGTACATGGCGGCGCCCCGCCCAAGCCGCGCGCAGGAGCGGGATCGCGCTCGCTCGCCAGGCCGCGCCAGGGACGAGCAGTGAAATGGGGCCGCTGCGGCGAGCCGCCGGAGCCAAGCCGCGGGCCACGTACAGCCCCGCGCGCTCGACCGCGCGCTCGGGCCCGAGCAACAGCGTGTCACTCACGACCGCGAGCACGGCGGGACCACTCGCGGCGGCACCGCTGATGGGGCGAAACAGGCTCAACCCCGCCTTGTTCTCGAGGCGATGCGAGGGAGCCGAACCGGTCGTCAGCTTGGCGACGAACTCGGGGCCGCTCTCCAGGTGAACGCCGACGACCCAGCCGCCGTGGTCGCCGGTCGACCAGACCGCGACGAGCGGCGAGCCAAAGTCGAATGAGTTGGCGCTCAGCGCCGGAACGGAAAGCCAGCTGGCGAGCGCGAGCTCTGGAGAGCTCGGCGCAAGACTGCCAAGATCCCCCAGCAGTCCGCGCAACGCGGGCCAGACAGCGCTTGGACTCGGGACGCAGAGCTCGGCCAGAACCTCGGCGGGTCGCGCAGGCGCAGGCATGCTGAGGGTCAACCCTGCCGCCGTGGGTTGTGCCTTCTTGTGGCACGCCACAGGCATCGAACACGCGAGGAGTGCAATCACTCTCGCGCGCGGAAGCCGAACCCTCATCATGAAAGCAACGCTTTTGGCGCCTGCCGCCGCGAAGCTCAGAACGGGATGTCGTCGTCCCCGCCGCCGTAGTCCGCCTCGTCGTAGCCGCCACCCGCGGGTGCGCTGCTTCCGCCGCCGGCAGCTGGCTCGGGCGGACCACCGTAATCATCGCCGCCGCCGCGGGGAGCGCCACCGCCGCCGCGCGTCCCGCCGGCGAGCAGGATGTTGTTCGCCACGACCTCGGTCTTGTAGCGCTTATGGCCTTCGCGATCGTCGTAGCTCGAGGTACGCAGACCACCCTCAACGAACACGCGCGACCCCTTCGAAAGGATCTTGTTTAGCCCCTCGGCGCGCTTCCCCCAAACCACGACGCTGTGCCACTCGGTGCGTTCCTGACGGACCTTGTTGCGATCGAGGTAGCTCTCGCTGGTGGCGAGCCGCAATTTGAGGACCGCCTGCCCGCTTGGAGTCATGCGAAGCTCGGGGTCGGCGCCCAGGTTTCCTAACAGCATCACGCGGTTCAGCCCGTCGGCCATGAGATGGCCCTCCTTGGTTTGGACCTACCGCATGTGGTCGTACGACCTCGGGAAGTCAAGCGAGCTCGGATCGAAGCGATCCGCCCGCGGTCAGGACGACGGGTCGTCGAGCTCGCCCAGCATCTTCTGAATCTCGGCGCGGAGCTCGAGAAGCACGCCACGCAGCTGTGGCCCGGGCCCGACGGCCTCCTCGGCCGGTGTCGCAGCCGCCGCTGGCAGAGCGGCGCGCTCCGTCTCGGCCTCCGACCCGACGTCGCGCAGCCGCTTGCGGGCGCCGGCGATCGTAAATCCGTGGGTATAGAGGAGGTCTTTCACCTTGAGCAGGCGATCGACGTCCCGACGCGAGTAGATGCGCTGCCCTTTGCGGGACTTTTGGGGGCGGATCGAGCGAAATTCGGTCTCCCAATAGCGGAGCACGTGCGGCTCCACCCCGACGACTGGGAGACCTCCCCGATGCGGTAGTAAAGCTTGACCGGAACGTCCGTCTCGTCTGCCACGGCCTAATTGCTCGGTGAGAGCCGAGTCAGAGCGAGTCGCCCCTGAGGTCCGCGCCGTCCTTGCCGTCGGCTGCGGGGGTTGGCGAATCGTCGTTGAGCGCCTGCTTGAGCAGCTGGCTGGCTTTGAAGTTCAACACCCGCCGCTCCGTGATCACGATGGGATCCCCGGTTTGTGGATTTCGACCTTGGCGCTGGCGCTTATCGCGCAGCACGAAGTTCCCGAAGCCAGAGATCTTGATCTTCTCGCCTCGGCCAAGGGTTTCTTTCATGGTCTCGAAAACGAGGTCGACCAAGTCGGCCGATTCTTTCTTCGAGAAGCCGCCGAGCCGGGTGTAGACCGCCTGGACGATGTCGGCCTTTGTCATCGGGCTGCCTGTGTGATGGCCCCGCGAGCAGCTCTGCCCGCGGAGCGGTTTCCACGCCGCAACCTCGATAGTAGCCACGGGCACATCGGGAAGTCCATACGTAAGCCCTCGGGATGGCGAGACTTCCTAGGGCTCAGGGACAGTTTTTCGGTGGGGGCGCGAGCCCGCCCCAACGCGCCCGCGGTCACGCATCCGGGGCGATGTAGTCGCAAAACAGCGGCCGATCAGGCGGCGCGCGCCATCTCCGCTGCGTCGCTCGCGCTCTCGGTGAGCACCGGCGCACTGGCCGGCCTCCCCAAGAACTGCTCGCGCAAAACCAGCACCGCCACGTAGGAGTAGCCGGCGCAGAAGAGCGACGCGAACGGCGCGGCGAGCCAGTGCCCGGTGCGCAGCGCGGCGACGACGCTCGCCGCGCTCACCACTGCCAAGAAGAGCTCAGCCAATGGGAGCTTCGCGTATTGACGGTAGCGCCCCTGCATCGCGCCGCGCTTCGGCGTGCGCACGAACTCACCCGCCATCGAGTGCAAGCCATCCCACACCGCGAGACTGAGGTGCGGGGCGAGACCCGCACCGAGCGCGATCAGAGCGGGTAGCTTGCGGATCGCCTGCCAGGCCGAACGATCTTGAGCGACCTCGGCCATCGTGTAGAACGTGGCGAGCGAGCCAGTGGCGCCCAAGCAGAGCGGCACATCGACGAGCAAGAGCGTACGCATGTCCGTCGCGGGCATGAACACCAGCGCTGGCAGCAAGACCAGCGTCAGCATCACCATCAACGGGTACGCGAAGTGCGGCAGCATGTGGAAGGCGGCCTCGATGCGCTGTGATGGGCGAATCGGCGCGCCGAGAACGCGGCCGAGCAGCTTGCGCGCCGTTTGGACCGTGCCCTTTGCCCAACGATACTGTTGGGCGCGAAACGCCGACATATCCTCGGGTAGCTCCGCTGGCGTGCAGACGTCCGCCCGATAGACGAAGGTGTAGCCGGCAAGTTGAGCGCGATACGAGAGGTCGAGGTCCTCGGTCAGCGTATCGTGCTGCCAGCCGCCTGCGTCTTCGATGGCGCAGCGACGCCAGATGCCGCCGGTGCCGGAGAAGTTGAACATACAGCCGTTCGCGTAGCGAGCGCGGTTTTCGACCAAATGGTGCCCGTCGAGCATCAGGGCCTGAATCGAGGTGAGCAGCGAGGCGTTCCGATTCAGGTGATCCCAGCGGGTCTGGACCATGCCGGTGCGAGCGTCGCCGAAGTGCCCCACTACCTCACGCAAGAAGCTCGGCTGCGGCACGAAGTCCGCGTCGAAGATCGCAACCAGCTCGCCCTTCGCAGTTTTGAGGCCGTAGTCGAGCGCGCCCGCCTTGTAGCCGTCCCGATCGGGCCGACGCACGTAGTGAGCGTCGATGCCCTGATCGCGAAGGCTTTGCACCGCGGCGGCCGCGATCGACACTGTCTCGTCCGTGGAGTCGTCCAAGACCTGAATCTCGAGCCGGTCACGCGGGTAGTCCATTTGGCCGGTGGCCTCGATCAGGCGCCGAGCCACGGTGGCCTCGTTGAACAACGGCAGCTGAATCGTCACGGTGGGCAACGGCTGCCCGTCCCCAAGCTCCACCCGGCGGCTCAGCCCTACGAGCTTTCGGCGGTGCCGAACGCAGGAATAGGCCAAGTGCGCGCGATGCACGCCATAGGCACAGAGGACGAGGAGGATAGACGCGTAAACGACGACGAGTGCGACGTACATGGGCCGATTCATGCCGTAACACCCACGTCTGCCGCGATTGTCACACAAATGTAAAACGTTGCACGTTGGTGTCGTGTAAGCCGCGGTTTTCCCACGAAATAGCGAAAAACTTGGCCACCTCGCAGAGTGAAACCGATGCCACAGCGGCCGAGGAACCCGCGAGAAACGCGGTGAACGGCTCAACGCACACGCCAGCCCATTTCAGCCGAAGGTTCGGCCCGGGCTTTCAGTGAACGCCGAGCAGCAGGTCCCCGCCCACACCGATGATGATGAGCTGATGCCCAAGGCGATCGCCGCTGGCAATGTCGCCGCTCGCTGGGAAGCGGGTGGTCCCGCCGGTCACGTCCGAGCACGCGCTGCTATTGTCGACGTTGGTAAACTGCCCAAACGTGGCCAGCATGTAGGGAGTCAGCTGGAACAGCCGCGACAGGGGAATGTGCGCGCCCCCGCCGATCCGAAAGGCGACGCCGCTGAGCGTGAGGTCTTGGGACGAATCGCCACACGCGGTCGTGTCCGGGTCGAAGTCACGCGTGACGCGGAACTTGTGGATGGCCGTGATGCCCAACTCACCAAAGCCGCCCAGCTGTCCGGGCGGTGTCCCGACCATGGCGCCAAGTCCGAAGCCCTGTCCGCCCACTGAGTTCTTTGGCTCGAGCCCTGCGTCGCGAGCCTGATCGGTGAGCCATTGGCCCGCGTTCATGGCGTACCCTTCGAGGTACAGCTTGGCCGCGAAGTAGCGTGCGAAGCGCACGCCTGCTTGAAGCTCCGCCGTAGCGCCGCCGCCGGCATAGTCTGACATGGCGACGGCCTGGCCCGACGATTGGTAGAGCTTGCCCGCCGGGATCACACCGCCTAACCGAAGGCCGACAAAAAAGCTCAGGCCGCCGCCTTTTGACGGCGCCGCTGCGCCGCTCGGGGTCGTGCTGGGTGGCACCGCGACCGCAGCAGAGGGATCGGGCGACAGAGAGAGCTTTACTTCCTGCTTCTCGCCAGCGTGAAGTTCCACGCTGGCTTCGGCGGCCCGGTAGCCCCCCGCCTCGGCGCGCAGCGTGTGCTTGCCAGGGTTGGCAGGGCGATCGACGCCGACTACTGCCGTCGGCACGGACTGACCGTCGATGCTGAGCTTCGAGTCCTTGACGCCTGCGGGGTCGATCTCGAGGCGTAGGGCCGGGACCTTGGCTTCGACGTCGGCGCCCTCACGCTTACCTGCGCTCACTGCTTCGCGAAATGCCTCGGGGGCATTCGCCTCGAGTTCCACGCGCGCAAGCTTGCGATAGCTCTCGGAAGCCTCGACCATCAAACCAAGCTGAGCTTGGCAGCGCGCAATGTAGAGCAGATGCACAGGGGCATCGAAGATGGCCTCCGCACGCTGCACCCGATCGAGCGCGTCCTGGTACTTACCGGCGCTATAGAGCTCGATACCCTCTTGTGCGAGCTTTCGGGCCGTGGCGACGTCGGCCGCCGACTGCCCAAGCACAGGGGTGCTCGTGAGCACCACCGAAAAGAGTGCGCCCACCCACGCGGGCGGCGCCGACGCGAATCGAAAAGACGTGATGCCTACTTCTAGGGCGTGACGACGGCGAGGGTCAAGTTGCCGAGTTCACCCGCCAAAGTCGCCCTTCAATAGCCGACGTCGATTTCTTTCTTACCCGCCGGCGCAGGGGTCGGCGGGCGGGGCCGAGAAATCGGCGCCGCCTGAGGCCGCGGTGGGGCCGCAGCGACGTGGGGCGCAGGCGCATGGGGAGCGGCAGCAGGCGACGCGCTCGGCCGAGGCGCGGGCGCCTGCGGCAGGACGGGGGTCACGCTGGGCGCGCTCACTGCAGTGGGAACGCTCGGAGTCGTCGCAGCCCCGGGCAGGGCCGAGGCGACACCGGATGAGCTACTGGCAAGCGCGATCACGTCCCCGTCAGACTTACCGAGAACTTTAGCGACCACCCCAACGCCAATTGCCAGCACCACCACAGCTGCCAAGGTGGCCGCCACGATCGCGCTCGGACGAGTCCCTGAAGAGCCGCTAACGCCCGGTGTCTTGGTTTGACTGAGCGGCGCACCGGTCGCGACCGCGAGCTCGGAGGGATGTGCCACCTGAGTCGGCGTGCCCACCACGGTGGGGAACGGACCCGTCCCAGAAGCGTTCATGTACTGCGGCTGCTCGCCGGTGCCATAGGCGCGAACGCTAATGCCGCATACGGCGGCCAGCGAAGCCCCGAACTCCTGCACGGACTGGAAGCGCTCGCCCGGTTCGCGCGCCAAAGCGCGCAAGATGAAGGCGTCGAAACCCGGCGGAACATCGGGCGCTAACTGAGAGGGGACCGGAATCGGCGCAGTGCAGAGTTTGACGAGGAGGTCGCCGACGGCTTCGCCGTCGAAGGGCAACGTGCCCACGATGCAGCGATAGGCGATGACCCCGAGCGACCAGATATCGGTGCGGTAGTCGACGGACCTCAAGCCCCGCGCCTGCTCAGGGCTCATGTAATACGGCGTTCCCAATACCGACCCGGTGCGCGTCGCGGAAGAAGGGCCCAGTGAGCCGTCGGTGAACTTGGCGATGCCAAAGTCGACCACTTTGGCGACGTCAGCGCCGTCTTCGTCGTCCCACACCAAGAACACGTTCTCGGGTTTGAGATCGCGGTGCACGATGCCCGCCGCGTGGGCTTTGGAAAGCGCGCGACACACCTGCTGCAAGATGAAGGCGGTATCTTTGGGAGGCAGCCGCCCGACGCGATCGAGTCGCTTGTCGAGTGGCTCACCTGCCAAATACTCCATCACGATGAACGGGCGCCCGTCCTCCCCGACTCCGTGATCGTAGACCTCTACGACGTACTTGCTGCGCAGGCTGGCGGCAGCGCGCGCTTCGTTCTCGAAACGGTTGCGCGCTTCAGTACTGTTGGCGTGCTCGGACTCGATGAACTTCACCGCGACGCGCGTGCCAAGCGTGGCGTGAACCCCCTCCCACACGGAGCCCATGCCCCCGCGGCCCAGCAGGCGGGAAAGGCGGTACTTACCAGCAACAAGCGCGCGGGGCGGTTCGGGGTTGTCTGCCACCAGCGTACGAGGCTAGCCGCTTCGCGGGCGGGTTGCCACTCCTCTTCACGAGGCTCTCGGCTCGGTCGGGAGTAGAGCGCAGCGAAGTTCCGCCAAGGCTGAACTCGGCGGACTCCTCACGCCCGTTCACCCGACGAGCTGGGACGGTTCGCTGCTCAGTCGTCCGAGTGCGGCGGGTCCCATGCGATCGACCTCGCGCAGCAGAAGCCCTTCGCGGATCCCCCGCGGGGAGATACGAAGCGACGCGATCCCGAACACCGACACGAGCGCGTCCAACACCAGAACCCCAAGCCCAAGGGTGTCCACCCGCGTCGGATCGACGCCGAGGGTCAAGAGCTCCGCCGTCGTCGCTTGTGAGACTTCCCGGCTCACCCGCCGCACAGTCGCGGCGCTGAGCCCGCTGGCACCCGACAACACCAACTTGCCGAACGCGCGCGCCGTTCCGCCAGACAGCACCCACGCATCCGGCTTCAGCCAGCGGAGCCGCTCGCGCACCTCCGCACTCTCGGCCTGCACCCAGCTCGTGAGAAGCTCCTGCGAGCCTCCGGGCGTCGCCTTCAGCCTTTGCCCGAGGCGCAGGAAGCCGAGCGGAAGACTCTCGACGAGACTTGCGCGCTGTCCGTCGCCGACCGCGAGTTCTACGGAGCCTCCCCCCAGATCGAGCACTGCCACTCGCCCTCGCAAGTTGGGAAACGCGCTCTGAACGCCGCGATACACGACCTGCCCCTCTTCCTCCCCCGACATCAGCTCGACCGGGAGATGGAAACGCTCCCGCATTGCTTCGCAAAACTCTGGGCCATTCGCGGCGTCGCGAAGCGCACTGGTGCCCACTGCTACCAAACGCTCGGCGCGGAAGGCACGCGCCACGGCCACCATCTTCCCGACGGCTTCGCTAGCGCTCTCGAAGGACGCACGCGGCAAGTGGCCGTGGGCCTGAACGACGCCGCCGAGCTTCAGCACCTCCTTGTGGGACGCGAGCTTCGTGACCCCGCCACCAGCGCTCATGCGCGCCACCAGTAAGTGGAAGGAATTGGAGCCGAGATCGAGCGCCGCGAGATTCATCGTGGTGACACACCATCGCGCGCCGACGTGGCAGCCAGGCGCCCCCAACGTGCCGATTGTATGACAAGACCGGCCGACCGCTTCAGCAAGAACGGAACGCCGCACGGGGCGCCAAACGAGCTCCACAGCCCTGGTCGCTCCCCGAGCGGCGTGGTTTGCAGCGAAAATCAGCGCAGAAAGCGCCCGGGGCTCCGGGACCGCGGCCCTGCGATAGGCTGCCGCACCCGATGGCAACCGAGCTCTTTCCCCCCGGCTCCCCCGATGTGCTCTATCTCGTGGACCTCTCGAGTTACGTGCTGCGCGCCTACCACGCGATAGCGCCGCTCTCGAGCCCTTCGGGCGAGCCCACCCACGCCGTTCACGGCACCGTGAGCATGTTGGAGCGGCTGCTGCGTGAACGTCGCCCGACGCTCTTCGCCATCGCGATGGATAGCGGCCGCGCCACCTTTCGCAAGGATATCTACGCCGAATACAAGGCGCATCGCCCGCCCGCTCCTGACGACCTCAAAGTTCAGCTCAGACGCCTCGAACAGATCGTGCGCGCGTTCCAAGTTCCGGTCTTGAAAGAGGACGGCGTCGAAGCGGACGATCTGATCGCGACGTGCGTAAAACAGGCCCGCGCGAGCGGTGTGCGCACGGTGATCGTCGCAGCGGACAAGGACTTGATGCAGCTCGTTGGCGATGACGTCGTGCTCTACGACACGATGCGCGATCGGGTGTTTGGCGTGCCGGAGGTCGAGGAGCGCTTTGGCGTCCGCGTCGATCAGATCCGAGATGTGCTGGCGCTGACGGGTGACAGCTCCGACAACGTCCCGGGGGTGCCCTCCGTAGGACCAAAGACGGCCAAGGAGCTCTTGGCGGCGTATGGCACGCTCGACGGCGTGTACCAGCACCTCGCCGAGGTTCAAAGGAAGGCGCTGCGTGAAACCCTGGCCGCGAACCGCGACCAAGCGTTTTTGAGCCAGCGCCTCGTTACACTCAAGGATGACTGTGACATCCACTTCGAGCGCGCTCTCTTCACCCGCAAGGAGCGGGACGTCAGCGCGCTCCGTGCCCTCTACACCGAGCTCGGCTTCCAGCGGCAGCTCACGCAGCTCGACAACGAGCCGGCGCCCTCGGCGTCCGGAGCCCACGACGTCGGAGCGGTCGTGGCGCCACCGACTGTCAGCGCCCCCAGCGCCCAGCGCCTGATTCGGGACGTCGAAGACTTGCGCGCCCTCGTGCTGCGCGCAAAAAGCACGGGAAGGCTCGCCATCGAAGCCTTCACGGATCAGCCGAGCCCCACACACGGCCATCTCGTGGGGATCGCGTTGGCGGTCGACAGCGCCGAGTCCGCCTACGTCCCGCTCACGCATCGACACCTGGGCAGCGGTGCGCAGATTCCGCTTGCGCAAGCGCGCGAGCTGCTTTCCGGCCTGCTTTGCGATCGCTCGCTCGCGAAGCTCGGCTTGGATTTGAAGCGCAGCGCCGTGGCACTGGAGCGCGCCGGGATGCCGCTTCTGGGATTCACGTTCGACGCGGTGTTGGCAAGCTACCTACTCGATCCTGAGGCGATGCACGATCGAGATTCGCTCGCCAAGCGCGAGCTCGGCATCGTCGCCACGAGCTATGACGAGCTCACGAAACCCGGTCGCGCCAAACGACTCGGCTTGGACGAGCTGACTCCAGAGGAGCTTCTGCCTTATGCGGCCTCGAGCGTGGAGTTCGTGTTGGGTCTCGAGGCGCGCCTGCTGCCGCGCGTCAACGAGGAGGGACTCGAGAAGCTCTATCGCGAGGTCGAGCTGCCGCTGGCGGAGCTCTTGACCAAGCTCGAACTCACCGGCGTGCGCATCGACTTTGGGGTATTGGCGGCGATCGGCAAGGATTGCGAACGTGAACTCGAGCTCCTCGAAAAGCGTGCCCACGAGGTGGCCGGTCACGCCTTCAACGTCAACTCGCCGCGGCAGCTCGAAGCCTTGCTGTTCGACGAATTTGGGCTGAAGCCGCTGAAGCGCACGAAGACCTCGCGCTCGACCGACGCGGCCACGCTCGAGGCATTGGCCGATCAACACGAACTCCCCAAAATCATCCTGGAGATTCGTCAACTCGCGAAACTGAAGGGCACCTACATCGACGCGCTGCCGATGTTGGTCGATCGCGAGACGGGCCGCATCCACACGTCTTGGGAACAGGCCGTGGCCGCGACGGGACGCCTGTCCTCGTCCGACCCCAACCTCCAAAATATCCCGATCCGCACCGAGCTCGGGCGAAAAATTCGCGCCACCTTCACGGCGCCCCCCGACTGCGAGCTCGTGAGCGCGGACTATTCACAGATTGAGCTCCGCGTGCTGGCTCACTTGTCGCAAGATCCGGTTTTGCTCGACGCCTTTCGTACCGGGCAAGACATCCACACGCGCACCGCAATGGAGATCTTCGAGGTCGGGGCGGAGGCCGTGACTCGCGAGCATCGCACGCGCGCCAAGGCGGTGAATTTCGGCGTCATCTACGGGCAGGGTGACAGCGGGCTTGCCAAGGTGCTCGGGATCTCTCGCGCCGAAGCCAGCAGCTTCATCGCGGCCTATTTCCGACGCTACGAGGGCGTACGGCGCTTCATGAACGAGACCCTGGAGCGCGCCCGCGCCGGCGAAGCCGTGAAGACCCTGCTCGGGCGGCGGCGGCTCGTGCCAACGATCCGCAGCGCGAACCGCGCCGAGCGCCTGGCCGCCGAACGCGTCGCGATGAACATGCCGATCCAAGGCACGGCAGCGGATATCTTGAAGCTAGCAATGCTGAGGTTCGTGGAGCCCGTCACGAAAGGCTCGCGGATGGTGTTGAGCGTCCATGACGAGCTCGTGTTCGAGGTGCCCAAAGTGGAAGTCGCGGAGGCGCTCCCGCTGATTAAGTCGCGGATGGAAAGCGCCTTCCCTTTGGATGTGCCCCTGGTCGTGGACGCGGGCCATGGCAACGATTGGAACGCGGCGCATTGAGTTGTTAGGAATCCTTACTCCCAACCGGAGCGCGAATTCGAGCCGGCAACGCAGCGCGGCACCTCGAATCGTGTGATAAGACCCGCGCATGTTGATCGTCGTGACCGGCGTGCCTCGCTCGGGGAAGACAACGCTCGGCAGCGCGCTCAGTCGCCGACTCGGTGTTCCCTTCGTCGAGGCAGCGTCGCTTTCCGACCTGCGTCCGAGCGCCGCGAACCCAGCAACGCCCGCGGCCCAGGTGGTAGCGGTGTCGACGTCGAGCCTAGCCGCCGAGCTCGTTCAAAGCCGGGGCCCCGACGCCTGCGTGATTGCGCTCGAGCTAAGCCGAGAAGAGGCTGAGCGGCGGATCCGTGCAACCTCTGCGGACGACGCGGCGAGCGAAGCCCTCGCTCAGCTCGGACGAGCGTTCGACGCTTGGCGACCGCCAGCGGAAGCCTTCGTAGTTGCCGCCACGCTGTCATCGACGGAGATTGTCGAGCGCGCGATACGCCACCTGGTTCGCCGCGGACACCCCGGCGGTTCGCGACTCCACTTCGCCGAGGGCGCGCGGAACGCGGACTTCGACTCGCCGAAGCTCGGCGAGCTCGTCGACGAACTGCTGAAGAAGCTCGGCCCGCTACGCCGCGTCCTCTTGATTCCGCCGGATTTCACGCGCTTTCACTCGGGCGCGGGCGAGCTCACCAGCCTGCTCTACGCGCGTTTGGCGCGGCAGGCCACGGTCGAAGTGCTGCCGGCGCTCGGCACGCATGCGCCGATGACGGAGGCGGAGATCGCGCAGATGTTCCCGGGCGTACCCTCAAGTTGCTTCCGCATCCACGAGTGGCGCAGCGGCCTCACGCATTTGGGCGACGTGCCCGCGTCGTTCGTGCGCGCGGTTTCGAACGAAATGCTCGACTACTCGATCCGTTGCGAAGTCGACGCACGGCTCTTGGCTGGCTGGGATCGCATCATTTCGATCGGGCAGCTCGTGCCACACGAGGTGATCGGCATCGCGAGCCACGACAAGAACATCTTCGTCGGCACCGGCGGCAAGGACGTGATCGATCGCACCCACTTTTTGGGCGCGGTGTGCGGGATGGAGTCCGTGATGGGCCGCGCCCACTCCCCCGTGCGCGATGTGCTGCGCTACATGGCGGGATCACTTGGTGTCGCGCTGCCGATCACGCATCTGCTCAGCGTGCGCGAGCGCGTTCAGAGCGGAAAGCTCGTGACGCGTGGCCTATTCGCGGGCGACGATTTCGCGTGTTTCACGGCTGGCGCACCGCTCGTCCAGGCCTGCAACCTCGAGCTATTCGAGAAGCCACTCAAAAAGGTCGTCGTCTACTTGGATCCCAGCGAATTCAAGTCGACCTGGCTCGGCAACAAAGCCATCTATCGAACGCGCATGGCGCTCGCCGATCAGGGTGAGCTCATCGTCATCGGGCCTGGCATCGCACGCTTCGGTGAGGATCCTGATATCGATCGTTTGATCCGGCGGCATGGCTACCACGGCACCCCGCGCACCCTCAGAGCCGTGCGTGAAGACCCCGAGCTCGCGACCTCGCTGTCCGCGGCCGCCCACTTGATCCATGGCTCGTCGGAGGGACGCTTTCGCGTCGCCTACGCGTGCGGTGCGCTGTCGCGGGAAGAGATTGGCCAAGTTGGCTACGACGCCTACGATCTCGAGAACACGCTCGAACGCTACGACCCCACACGCCTGCGCCCCGGTATGAATACGCTCGCCGATGGCGAAGAAGTGTTCTTCGTGCCGAACCCGGCGCTCGGTTTGTGGGGACTCCGCCGCCAGTTCGAGGGCACAATTTGAGCGCTCGCGCCGCGACCGCGCAGCCTACAGGGTTGCCAGGTAGGCGGCGCCCACGATGCTGCTGCTCTCTCCCAAGTTGCTGACGACCACCGGCACCTCGGCCAGCAACGGCGCGAAGGTTCCCACGCGGAGCTCGGCACGCAGCCCCACTTCGAACAAGTCATAGGTCCCCGAAAGCGGCCCCGCCAACACGACGGCGTTGAGGTCGACGAGGTTCTGGATGCTGGCGATCGCTCGGCCGAGCACGCGCGCCAGCGCCTCCAGAGTGAGCAGGCCGGCGGTCTCACCGCGCCGCGCGCTGTTCGCGACTTGACTCAAGCGGAGGCCGAGACCGCCATGCTCCGAGAACTTCTTCAGCACACCGCGCGCGCCGGCAAACACTTCGAGACAACCGCGTCGACCGCAGGCGCACGCGGGCGCATCGCTGCTCGCGTCGACGCACAAGTGGCCGATCTCTGCGCCAAACCCATTGGCGCCAGGGTAGAGTTGGTGACCGATCACGAGGCCACCGCCGACGCCCGTGCCGAGAGTAATCAGCAGAAAGCTCGGATAGGCACGGCCATGGCCAAAGAGTCGCTCCGCGAGCGCCGCGGCGGTCGCGCGATTCTCGACTGCCACTGGGCACCCGAGGCGTAAGCCGATTTCTTCGGCGATGGGCACCCCCTCGAAGGTCGGGGCATTGGGTAGCCGCCAACAGCGCCCTTCGGGGTTCACTTGCCCAGGAATGGCGACCCCAACGGCGTCCGGAACCTCACCCAAAGAGCGCACCAGCTGTGCCAACGCGTCCAAAATGTCCCCAGGCGCGGCGCTGCCTGGCACATCCAATGAGGCCGATCGCAAGAGCCGGGATCCATCGACGACGCCCGCTGCGAGCGTTGCGCCCGTAAAGTCCACCCCTATCAGCATGCGTCGTCGACCGCGCGCGACCCCAGCTCACTCGCTGGGAGAAATCGCCCGAAGCAGCTCCTCGTAACTCGTGTACGACCGGAGCTTCGCGCGCGCACGCTCGCATTGCTCGGCGGTCACCATGCCGGTCGCCTCCGCGAGGAAGCACAAATACTCGGCCACGTTGCGAGCATAACCGAGTTTTCCCTGCGAGCTCACGGCATAAAATCGAGCACGCTGTCGGTATCCGACCACGGTGTGATCTCCGAGTGCTTGCTTCTCTGCTCGCCCGCCGGCGGCGAGCACGAAGAGGAAGTTGTATTCGAACCAGAACATGTGGTCGGGGTTCGGCGACAAAGCTGCGAGCGCACGCTCACAGCTCTCCCGACTCGCAAAAACCTCGACGGATTGCCGCGCGTGCTCGAGCGAATCGACGATGAATCGGCGCGCGAACACGCGCTCATCCTCGTTCGCACTGAACGCGCTCGCTGTGGCCAGAGTGCGCGTGAAGTCGTACCAGTCGGAGAACAGCGCCCGATCTTTGGCGTCGCTCGAGGTAGCCAGCGCGCGGCCCATCTCGTACGTGTACCTACCGCTCGTCTTGATCTCGAGGCGGCTGCCGGTGACCCGCCCGCACAAGCGGTAGTTGGCTTCGCTCTTGCCCGAGCCGGAGTGAAACCCAATCGAGACCCCGAAAGCGCGGCACACGGCCCACGCGGCCGACACGCGGCGCTCGAGTTCGACGTCGTCTTCGAACGGGAAATTCTTCTGAAACCCAAAGGCCGGCGCGACGAAGTGAATGCGCATGTCGAGCGCCTCGCAGAGTGCGAGCATGCTGGCCAGAGTGGCGGGAGTAGTGAGGCCCGGCAGCTCGTCAATCGAGAGCTCGCGGAAATAGGCGCGCCCGACCGGCGTAGTAACGCGCTGGCACGGGCCTCGGCGTATAGCCGATCTCGGCGCTGCATCTTGACGATGGCGGGCCAGACGACAGCGATGAGCTCGGAGAATGCGGCCTCGTCGAGCTCGATGCCGAGCTCGCGCACGCGCGCTTGCACACGCTGCAACACCGTCGCAGGCACGTTGGCGGCGCACCAAGCGCTCGGGGCGCTCGGCTTCTGAGTTACGCTGAGCTCAGGCGAGAGGTCGAAGGTGATGTAGCTTGCCAGAATGCAGCCGGCGACGAGCTCACTCTCGCGCGTGTCGAACTTGCCACCGATCGGTTGATGGTCGGCGTTGAAGCCCCAAGCAATCTTGCGCCGATGAAAGCCGCTCTTCAGTTTGGACAGCACCGCGCCGAGGCTCATCCCCTGCACGCTCTGCCCTTGGTGACCTTCGGGCACGTCGCAGCCGATGAACGGAAAAGGCACGCCCTCGAGGCGCCCTGCCAGCATGGCGTCGACGTCGTACACGAGTTCGCGCGGAATGCTGTTCTGGTTGGCCGTCATGCTCAGATCGAGCGCCGCCATGGCCCACTCGACGGCGGGCCAATGCAGCGTCGTGAAACGCGCGCCAACGCCCAGGCTTCGGTACTCGAGGCCGCCCACGGCGCTCGGAAAGACGGTCGAGGCGGGGTCGAACTCTTGAATCAGGTTCTTGAGTGAGAGCACGTTCTCGAACGTCGCCGGAAAGGCGAGCTTGCCCGAGGGCAACGTGACACCATCGCTGAGGCCGCAATCGACAACCCCGACGCCTGGCTGCGGAGTGAGCAACAAGGCGTGGTCGCCCACGGCGTTTTCGGCGAGCGTGATAGCTCCAATCCGAGTCCCGACCGTGCTCTTCTCGTGAACGACGATCGACTCACTGAGCGCGAGGTCGCGCGCGAGCTTGCTCCAATCGAGGCAGAAGTCAGGTGAAATGCAGGGATTCTTGGCGAGCGTCAGCCCGTTGCGCACGAGGAATTCATTGATCGCAGACATCGCGATCAGCCTACCGTGAACGGCTCGCGATTCAATGCATCGGGGACCGCGTCGTCCTGTTTACTTCGCGCGCTCGTTCAGCCGAGAGAATGTAAGATCCCTTTTCAATCCGCAACGAACGGCGCCCGCTCAGGCGGCGAGGAAACTCCGCCAATTCGGAAGGAGCCCCTTATCGGCGCCGCGCTTGGCGAAGGTGGCCCGAGCGGCGTGGCCCTTACAGCTCGTTCTGGAAGAAATCCGCGATTTGGTGCGCAACTTCGCTGCGACCTCGGGCACTCAAACTCGCGCCGCCCGACGCGAACACGCCGCAGCTCGAAGCCTCGAACTTGGGACCCACCTGCACCAAGCCTTCGAACTGCGCGCTGACTCGCGCCATCGCGCGGTCGACGAAGGGCTCGATGAAGCTCTGCGCCTCGCCGCAGGGTGCGTTGCTCGGCCCGCGCAACACCGTCAAGAGGTCGATCTCGCGGGCGCTCGGGTAGCGCGCCCGCAGTGCATTCACGGCGGCGGTGAGCCCCGTGATCCAATCGTTCTCGCTCTTGTAGCGACGTTCCCCCGCAAAGAAGACGATGCGGTCAGGGCTCGCTGGTTGGAGTTCACAGGGCGAGAGCAGCGGCCGAGACCACGCAGCTGCCCCGGGATCCCCCCATTCCTCGAGTAGCGTGTGCGGGACAGCCAGGGCCTCCCAGCGCGCGCTGCCGACGCTGGCTTCGAAGCTCGGATACCACTCGGCGATCGTCGACGATCCAAGCACGAGATTGCATGCATAGCTGCTCGCGGAAATCCGACGTGTCACACGCAGGACGGGGCCGACCTCCGCGCGGGGCGACGGCTCCCCCGCTTCGGCTCGCGCCGCTGGAGGCTGAGGTCGAGCCAACGCATTGGTTTCGCTCTCTGCCCTCGGCGGCGCGGGCGACGCCGCACATGCCGCAAGCACGCCGCACGACCACGCGACTCGACCGAACGAACTCGAACGCCTTCGCAGCACGCTTCGAACAGAGTCGAAAGCCAGCGCGAACGCAAGGCCTACAAAGCGACACTCGTGCTAGAACGCCGGCAAGAACACGCCCCATGACTGATCGTCAGTTGCCGCCCAGAATGGTCTTCCGATGAGCGCAAAGTGGCCGCCGCGCCTAGAGGTCGCCGTGCTGGGCGCAGGCTTGACCGGGCTCAGCGCAGGACTCGAACTCGAGCGGCGCCGCGCGACGTACCGAGTGTTCGAGAAGAGCGCGACAGTCGGAGGCCACGCGATCACCATCGAAGACTCCGGCTATCGTTTCGATCGGACTGGGCACCTGCTCCACCTGCGCTCGGATGCCTTGCGCAACGAGGTGCTCGAGTGGCTCGACCACGATTGCTTGGCGATCGAACGCCGCAGCGTGGTGTTCTCTCACGGCGTCTACACGCGCTACCCGTTTCAAGCGAACACGCACGGGCTCCCGCCTGCAGTCGCCTACGACTGCTTGATGGGCTTCTTGGCGACGCTCACCCAGCCTAAGCTCGGCTCACCCCAGAATTTCGAAGAATTCTCGCTATCTCATTTCGGGCCTGGCTTCACCGAACACTTCATGCGGCCCTACAACGAGAAGTTGTGGGGGGTTTCGGCCCGCGAAATCAGCGCCACGTGGTGTCAGCGCTTCGTACCGTTACCGAAGCTCGAAGACGTGATGCGCGGCGCGCTCGGCGTCGATCCGCCAGCGCTCGGCTACAATGCGCGCTTTCTCTACCCACGTCGGGGCATCGGCGCGCTTCCGGAGGCGCTTGCCAAGCGCGTGCCGAATCTGGAGCGTTCGAGCGCTCCCCGGCAAATCCGCCTCGCTAAGCGTGAGCTTTGGTTCGAACAGGGCACGCTCGGCTACGACACCCTGATCAGCAGCATCCCCCTCCCAACGCTGCTGTCGCTCTGCGACGAACTACCCGCGGACGTTCGCGATGCAGCGCGAAAACTGCGGGCGACGCACCTTTACTACTTGGATGTGGCGTTGAACGGCCCAAACCCCAAGGGCTTTCATTGGGCCTACGTGCCGGAGCCCAAGTACCCCTTCTACCGCGTGGGCTGCTATTCACACTTTTCTCCCGAACTGGCGCCGCCCGGCAAGGCGAGCCTCTACGTCGAGCTCTCCGCGCGCGAAGAGCCGCCGCTCGCGCGGCTGCTCGCCGAGGTGACACCGGGATTGATTGAGATGGGCGTGCTTGGCAAGAGCTCGGATATCGCCTTCGCGCGCCTGCGCCGACTCGACCACGCCTACGTGATTTACGACCACGACTACGAACAGGCGCTGTCCGTGATTCGGCCGTTCCTCGCGGCGCACGGCGTGCTGTCGACCGGGCGCTATGGTGGCTGGAACTACTCGTCGATGGAGGACGCGCTGCTCTTTGGCCGCGCGGCGGTGTCGAGCGCGTTCGACGCCAACGCTGCCCGCTAATTCAGCCTACGCCGTCGCGGCTCCAATCTTCGATACGCCAAGCACGACGCCGCGCCAATCGCTGCAGGCGGCGGTCCGGACACACGACGACTGGCGTGCCCACCCGCTCGAGGAGCGGTAAATCGGTGATGCTGTCGGAGTAGAATACGGCGTCAGCGAGCTCGAAACCGAGCTCCTTCGCTAGGCTCTCCGTGCGACGTAACTTCCCAGCGCCGTAGCAGAGCGGATCGACGGGACGCCCCGTCAGGCACCCCCCACTATTGACCTCGAGTTCACTGCACACAAGATGCGGGATCCCGAGTTCGCGCGCGAGTGGCTCCGCAGCGTAGGGCGTCGCGCCAGTCACGATGGCGAGATGATCCCCCGCTTGCCGATGCGCTTCGACGACAGCGCGTGCTTGGCGCCGCACATGGGGCAGCACGTAGTCCCTGAACCAGCTTTCGCTGTTCTCCCGCAGGGCGCGCTCACTCTTGCCGTTGAACTCTCGCAGCGCGGCCAGGGCCACCTTCTCCGCGTCAATGATGCCGAGGCCATAGCGGAACAGCCAATAGACCACCCGCGCCATACCGAGCCAGCCGATCTCACCTCGATCGCGTCGGTAGCGCGTGTATAAGAGCGCAGTGTTGGTAGCAAGCAGCGTCCGGTCCATGTCGAACAGTGCTGCGCGGCGTGTCACGCTCCCCACATAGCGCATTCCGAGTCCGCCATGCAGGATTTGCCCATCGATCCAGTTCTCCCCGAGTTGTGCGAGAAGCTTGCGGCGACGGGCGCGTTGGTCCTCGAAGCGCCCCCGGGCGCGGGCAAGACCACGCGGGTACCCATCGCGATTCATCAAGCCGGGCTGAGCCGTGGCGGCGAGGTCTGGGTCGCCGAGCCGCGCCGTCTGGCTGCGCGAATGGCGGCCGGCCGCGTGGCAAGCGAGCTCGGCGAGCCGCTCGGCCGGCAGATCGGCTACCGCGTCCGCTTCGAAGAGGTCGCGGGACCCAGCACGAAGGTGTTTTACGCGACCGAAGGCGTGCTCGTGCGGCGCTTACTGAGCGACCCCAAGCTGCGCGGGATTGGCGCCGTCGTGCTGGACGAGTTTCACGAACGGCACCTGGATACAGACCTGCTCCTGGCGCTGCTCTGGCGATTGAAGCAGACGAGCAGGCCCGATCTGGCGCTGCTCGTCATGAGCGCGACACTCGACGCCGAGCCGGTCGCCGCATTCTTAGGGGGATGTTCGCGCGTGCGCAGCGAGGGCCGCATGTTTGCGGTCGACATCGAGCACTTGCCTACGCCCGACGATCGCCCCCTCGAGAAACAGGTCGTGAGCGCGGTCAAGCAGCTGCTGCGCGCCGAGCCGGACGGCGACATT
>JAEUAF010000559.1 GCA_019695485.1 Sorangium sp. | reverse complement strand
CATGGGAGGGGAGACCCACCCGTCCGCTCCCACCGGTGTCGCCCCGCCAGCACAGTGGGCTCGGGCCGCCACAGCCACCAAGCGGGTCGGCCCAAGCAACCCTGCAAGGCGCTGTGAGAATCGGGCGCCCGCGTCGACCCCCTGAAGGCACGTCGCTTGCTGGAGCGGAGCCCGAGCGCGAGGCTCGAGGACCGAAAGTTGGAAGGAGTCAGTCATGAAGTGGCGCGTGGGGTTCGGGGCTTTCGCATTGGCAGGCTGCTCGGCAGTGGACCCTGACGATGCGGACGTAGCGGCGATCGCAGCCCAGCCGAGGATTGCCATCACGGTCTCCAACCACAGCGACATGACGCTCTCGCTCCCCGCGGTCACCGGCAGCGGCACCGGTTGGCTGCGTGTCGACGGACACCCCGACTGGTTCTTCTGGGAAGTGCCTGACACGTTTGCGAGCAGCGAGATCTGCGAAGACGTGACCCACGATCAAGTCGGCGACCTCCCCACGCAAGGAGCCACGCTCGCGCCCAGGGCGGATTTTCATTTTTCTTGGAAGACCAACGTTTACACGGGCGGCGAAGTTCGCGACGGGGCATTGGGCCCGATCCATTGCGTGCACGTGTCTCCCGTTGCCTTCGGTGAGTACGCTGGCGAGCTGTGTGCGGAGCTTGCCAGCGTGAAGTGCTCGGGCCCGCCCGTTGCGGCCGACTTTCACAACACTTGCCAGCCGCTCAGGCTCGCTGTGGGGCCGCACGACACCGAGGTCTCGGTCGAGTTTTCGACTGAACAGTTCCCCTCGAATCGTTGCGCGGCCGATGGCCCCTGAGCATATTTTTCGAACGCCCCACAGCCCACTGATCGAGGCCGGTCCGCACGCGCTGAGACAGCTCGCGAAACAATGACCATCCTGATGCGGCACGCTCCGTCACATCTAGGTTGCAGAAATGATTGGGGAACTGTCGCAATCTGCGCTCCGGCTCCGCGCGTGGCGCGGTCGTCCGGGTCACGCTAGCCTGGACGAGTGCGTACCAAACGGTCTTGGTGCGTGGGCGATCGGAGCGGTCGAAGTGAAATCAGAGCTTCACGACGATTCACTAGGGGCGGGGGGAAGCCAAAACTCGCGCGCGCTGAGTCCGCTCGAGGCGCGCGTGCTCGCGGAGGTCAATGGGGCAACGACTCGCGAAGAGATCGCGGCGCGCGTCGGTTCTGCTGTCGAGATCGTCACTCAAGTTCTGGAGCGTTTGGTCGCGCTCGGCTGGCTATGTCGCGACGGCGCGGGTTGGGCTGCTCGCACCGATCGTAGTTCGGTGGGTCCCAGCGCGCGCTCGGGTGCCCACCGCCTGGGCTCCGCCGATCTAGGCACGGCGAGCCCGGCGGACCTGCAAGAGCGCGAGTTGCGTCGGCGTGCGCTGGCGAGGAAGCTAGGACACTCTTCGGTGCCCCCGGCCCGCCCGATGTCGACACCCCCGCGCCAGGGGGATCCCGCGCGTCTGTCTGCCGATGAAGCGCGAGACCGAGTCGGCGAACAGCTCGAACACTACATCGGACTCGCGAATGCTGCGCTCGCAACGAAGGACCTGGTTTCCGCCTGCAACTTCTTGAAGCTTGCGTGTTCCCTGGCGCCTCGCGACGTGACGTTGGCTGAGCGCTTGCGCGCGGTCGAGCACCAGGCGGCGATTGTACTTTGGGAAAAGTACGCCGAGCGCGGTCGACGAGAAGCGCAACTGGGCGAGTGGGGCCTCGCCGCGCGTTCGTACGAGCGCGCAGCCCTGGGACAGCCGAGCGGAGAACTCCTTGAACGCGTGGCTTTCTGCTTGATGCAGTCCAATGGCAACCTGATGCGGGCTGGAGAATTCGCAAAGCGAGCCGTGTCTGCCGCGCCGCGCGACATCCGTTGCTGCCTAACGCTCTTGCGATTCTACGTGAATGCGAAGCTACCCGGCGAGGCCCAGGCCGAACTCGAACGGGCGATCCAGCTCGCGCCCGAGCTCCCGGAAGTCAGGGATTGGATGCGTCGACTCAAAGCGTCGGGTCACTGAGCAGCGAGCGTGTCCGATAGGGGCCGGGTTCTGACGCTCAGCGAATCGATGCGTGACCAGAACTTTCTCGAAGAAGTTCGCTGGCACGACCCTATTAGCTGATGCGATGAATCGGCTGGCTGCTTCCGTTTGCACTCGTCTCCTCGGGGTTCTGCTCTCGTCCTCGTTCGGGGGTTGCAGCGCGACCGCCCCGGGTGAGGCGAGCCCCGCACCCAGCACCGGCGTCTCGGGTTTTGGCGGCAGTGGTGCCATTGGCGGCATGCCGGGTGGTGGTGGCGTGAGCTGGGTGGGCGCGGGTGGCGTCGCGAGTATCGCTGGCGGCGGCGCTGGGGCAGGAGGTGCGAGCGTGGCTGGCGG
>JAEUAF010000546.1 GCA_019695485.1 Sorangium sp. | reverse complement strand
CAAGAGCCCGCACTCTTATTCGAGGCTTCTCCATTCGCGCTCGAGCTTCGACAGGCTCTGGTAGGCGTCCCGCCAGTTCGGGCCACGCTCGTTCACCAGCCGACGCAGCAGCGCACGCACGGCGCTTCGCGCGGCGTCCCCGAGCGCATGCGCTCGCGTCCCCAAGGCTCCGACGAGCTCCGTCCCGACATCGCTCGGGGCGCCCGAAAGCAGCGCGCCGAGTGAGGCTGCATCCAGCGATGACGTCTTGGCCAGCTGGCGCTCGACCGCAGACCGCAGCAGGTCGGGGAAACGGCGCCAGAGCACCTCGACCGAGCGTGGCGCCGCTGGCCACTCGAGCGGCAACGCGAGCAGCCTTCCGATCCACTCCGCGGGCACGTGCTCCCAAGCCTCGCGTTCGCCGACGAGCTCCGGAAAGCGAGCCAACGCACGCGCGAAAGCCTCCCACTGCTCGTCGCCGAAGTGCGCGTAGGGCACGTGATGGCGCCGGGCGTCGACGATTAGCGCCGTCAGGATTTCGCCGGGGATATTGCTCCAGAACAGGCCGTGCTGCGCCGCATTTGGGGCGAGGAACGGCGCGCCGTCAGGGCGCCCGGCTTGCTCCCAGGCGTTCCAGATGGCGCGCGCTACCTCGGCGCGGGGCGTCTGCTGTTCGTCGGATAGCGCAAGCAACGGCTCGAGCCATGCGCTTTGGACTTCGCTCAGTGTGGTGAACGTCAGAACGCCGTGCACGACCTCGTCCAAGATCTGAGCCGGCACTTCGAGCTCGTGCGGGGTTTCCGCGCCGAGCACATTGCCGACGCTTCGTCGTGCTCGCGAGACGAGCGCGAATGCTTGGCGCCACCAGTCAGGTTGCGCGGCTAGCGTTTTGGCGATTCGATCATAGGCCAACCCGAGCCTCGGATCGGGCGTGTTTTGGTGCCACGGATCGAGGAAGGCGAGCGGCGAACGCGCTGCTCCGTGCAGCATTTCCGAAATGCTCAGCGCCGCGAGGTAGAAGCTCCCGTCGGCGAGCAGCAGTTCGCCGCGCCGAGTCGCGCGCCCGGCGACGCCGTGGCGGGGTGCAAATTCCAGCCGGGGTAGCGGCAATTCCCCCCCTAGGTCGAGGCTGAGCGCCGCGTTTTCGGCCCATAGTCCCTCGAGCAGCTCTTGGCTGAGCTCAGCGCCGAGCAGTCGCGCGATGCCGGCGGTGCGGAACGCGAGATCAACGGCCGCGGCATATGACGGCTGATCCGGTGATGCCAGGTCGAGCACCGGTTCGAGCACCGAGCCGCCTTCCCGCAGCGCGCGCTCTAACAGGGCTTCGGCGAGCTCGGCCGCGGTATGCGGACGCAACAAGGCTTCGCCCCACTCGAACGGTGAACTGCCGAGCAATGCCCCGAGCGCACTCTGCTGGAGCACACTGCGCAGCCAGGCGGGTTCGAGCTTCAGCTGATCCTGCGCATCGCGGCGCAAGAGCCGAGCTTGCTCGAGCGAGCTCACGACGCGAAAGGCACCTGGCGGCAACTTGCGGGCGGCGCGCTCCAGATCCGACGAGCGAATCGAGCTGTCCACTTGCGAGAGTGATAGGCGCATCCATTCGAGGTCGACGTGGCGTTCGAGCTCGGGAGGCACGAGCTCGAGCCAGGCCTCGAAGCTGCGCGCCTGGCAGAGCGGCAGATCCGAATCCACCAAGCAGCGCTGCGCGAGACCCAGCAGGGCCGCATGCGCCGAACGCCGCAGCCAGCTCGCGAAGGGGGCTTGTGGATCGATCGCCCGTGAGATGCGCTGTTCGACGAAGCGCTGCGCCAGTCGCTCCGGTGACTTCGAACTCACTTCTTTGAGCCCGAGTTCGTCGATGAGTCCGAGCATTCCGAGCAGGGCACCCCACGAGTCGACGCTGCCCGACGCAATGCGGGCGGCTAAAACCGCCTGTGCGCTGTCCGGGTCCAAGCGAGTGTCGTGCGGCAGCCGCTCGATCGCCCACTTCAGGAGCGGAACCAGCACTTCGTCGAGCGGGGGGCTTTCGAGAAGCCGAAAGCCCGCATCTGCGGGCGGAGGCGTGCTTGCCGCGACGCACAATCCCGGGCGCGCTCGCGGACTCGGAGCGCCGGATTCAGCCAGAAACTCCACGAAAAGCGGGCCGTCGAGCGTGTCGACCTCGGCAGCGTCGCGCGTCTCGAAATAGGCTGCTCGCCCGCGCGCGGCGAGCCAATGGCCCACGAGACCCTTTCCGGCCCCGCTTGGAGCAAACCACCACAGCGCAGACTCAAACGGTCCCAGCACGGCTGCGGGGATGCCAGGCGGCAGGCTCTCGGTGCTCAAGTCGAGCGGTCGAGCACCTGGTAGGTCGGTCCAGCGCAGCAGGCGACCGTCTGCGGCCCGTGGGGCTCCGGCGCCGGACGCCCGGCGGATCTCATCCAGGCTCACGCCCAGGACCTGCGCCAAGGCAAGTTGCGCCGCCCTTCGGTCGGCGAGCCAGGTGAGGTCCTGACCGCGATCGAGCCGACTCAACAGCGTCGCCAGCGACCGCGGCTGCAGATGACTGTCGGGCGGCCAGTCGGTTGCTTTTAGGGCCGCGGACGACAGCTTTCCGAAGCTTCGCAGGGGAGGCTCTGCGGTCTCCATCAGGTCGCGAAGCCAGCCCATCAGTTGGTCCGTTGGCCAAGCACACATCCATCCTAGCAACTGCAACGCAGGTTGCAAAATCCTGCACCTTCTCTTTTAAAGCATCGAAGAAGCCAGGTAGCGCGAGCTTTGACTGGGCGTGCTGAAGGAGAGTGCAGGATGAGCTCGCCCGGCACCGCGTGACGGTTTTTTGACGATTCGAGGGGGGCTCTAGGTGGCGATGGCCGGCTATCCGGTCTGCGACATGGCCGGAGCCGGCCTTTGGGTCGGCAGATCTGAGGTGGCGCAGCAATTTGGGCCATCAGGCCAGCAGCTTGCAGCACCGGCTCGCCCCGGCTTGAGCGGTCCTGCGCATCGCGAGGGCGCCCCATCTGCCCGCTGCGCAGCCTTCGTCTCTGCAGCGTTCCACGTCAGCGCAGAGACGCCCGTGCGCCTGGCCCCTTCGGTGTTCTCGGCGCCACGGTGGACGCGCAGGGGTAGCGTTACGGGTGCTTTCCTGGCGCGCGAGCCGAGGGCTCCAGAAGCCCCCGGGTGGAACTCGGACGCCAGCAGGGGCTCGGCAACCTTAGCCGGCGCCGGGGCAACATTCGGCTACGCTGCGCCGGCCCCTATGTTCAGCCTCCCCACGTTCTTGGTTTGGTACCTGGTCTTCGTGTTCAGCACTACCTGCCATGAAGCGGCGCACGCTTACGTGGCCAAGCGGGGTGGCGACGATACTGCCTACGCGCTGGGCCACGTGACGCTCGACCCCATGCCGCACATTCGACGCGAGCCGTTTGGCATGGTGATCGTGCCGATCCTGTCGTTCCTACAGCTCCATTGGATGATCGGCTGGGCCTCCGTGCCGTTCGATCCTTATTGGGGTTCGCGCTTTCCCAAGCGTTGGGCGCTGATGTCGTTGGCAGGGCCGGCCACGAACTTTCTGCTGGCCGGCATCTCGCTCGTGCTGTTGCGGGTACTGAGTGGGCTTGGGATTTTCCAGCTCACCGCGTTTGGCAGCACGAGTGTTGGTCTCGTGAGCCTGCCTGCCGGTCACGCCTCCAGCTCGCCCCTCGGCGCGTTGGCGTCAGTGCTGAGCGTGATGCTCGAGCTCAACGTAATCCTAGGCCTTTACAACCTAATTCCGATCCCGCCACTCGATGGGGCTGCAGTCGTCGAAGGCTTAGGGCCGCCGGGCGTTCGCGCGTTCTACGAGAGGATTCGCGGCAACATGATGGCCCAGATCATTGGGCTCTTGATCGCGTGGCAGATTTTTCCGCGCATCGCGCAGCCGGTGTTCGGCTTCGCTATGCGGCTACTTTACGCGTAGTTGGGCGCGCTCAGCGCTGCGTGCGCGGAGCGCCGGGCCGCTGCGCGCTGTGCTCGGCGCGTCGCAAAATGAGTTGAGATCGGCGAAGTTTGCCAAGCGCTCGAGGGCCCGCGCTTCGATTTGCCGAACCCGTTCGCGAGTGACGTTCAGCAGGCGGCTGGTCCGCTCGGGCGCGAGCCCGCCCGCGTCCGCGACGTCGAGCGCGCAGCTTTCGGCGAGCTCCCATACCTCGAGCTCGGGGAAGTTCAGCTTGATGGTGCCGGTGCTGGGCGAGACGTCGAGATACAGGTGGTGTCGGCAGGCCACATAGGGGCAAGGGCGTGGCACGTTCTCGCAGTCGGCTCGCAGTCGTGGGCGCTCGCTGTGCTGCTCGAGCTCCTTGGCGCGGACGAGCGCGCCGATGCGCTCAGCGCGTGAGGCGCGCGCGACGCGGATGCTGCGGCGGCGAGTCCCCTGACGCTGCGCTCGCGCAGTCGAGGCTGGCGCTCGGCTGCCCTCCGCGCCTCGCTCGTCCGACTTGGGATCGACCGCGCCACTCATCCGTGCCGAGGCTGCCCCACCTCGCTGCAGATGGAAATAGGCAGCCGCTCTCATTTCGTCGAATCACGCAGGCCACCCCCAAAGCGAGCGTTACTCGCCAGCATGGACTTACATGGAACTACATCCCGCGGAGTGTCGTGGCGCAGGTGAGGGGCGACGTCGGCTCGTAAGCGTCACTTGCGGCTCACTGCCGCCGCTGGTGCGGGGTTCGCGTTCTGCGCGCGCGGACAAGCCTCGCGCGTGATCGAGGGGGCGCGTCACTCTTTGCGAGCGATTGGCTGGTAGGTCCGCAAGGTGCACGGCAAATCACCGTTGAACAGCGAGAATAGGTGCGGTTTGCGGCGGGTTCGGCCGAGGCCCTGATCCTCCGAGAGCAGAATTCCGACGCGATGGTCGGGAAAGCGGTCGATCAGCCGCGCGAGTTTGCGGGGGAGCTCGCGATCAGCGTCCAGTCGCTCGCCGTAGGGCGGGTTCGCCAACATCAGACCGGCGGCGAACGCTGGGCGCGCCTCCGCGATCGAGAGCTTCGAGAGCTCCACTCGGACCCCGGCACGTGCCGCATTTTTCGCCGCGATTTCTAGAACCTCGGGGTCCACATCGCTGCCCAGGCATGGCGCCTGGGCGCGTGCGGGGTCGCCCTTTGCGCCTTCGCGTAGCTCGCGCATGGCTTGCTGTTCACTCGCGTCGTAGCTGGCCCAGCGCTCGAAGCCGAAGCGCTCGCGCAAGATCCCGGGTGCGCGTCCCGCGGCCCACAACGCGGCTTCGATGAGGAATGTGCCGGAGCCGCACATGGGGTCGAGCACGCCGAGCTCTGGGTCGAAGCCGGAAAGCCTGAGCACCGCGGCCGCAAGAGTTTCCTTCAGCGGCGCTTCGCCGGCAGCCACGCGGTATCCGCGCAGGTGGAGTGGGGCGCCGGCGTGATCGAGGTAGAGTGTGGCGCGATCTCGCACCAGGTGCACGAACACGTGCACGTCAGGATCCTTGCGGTCGACGTCGGAGCGCGCGCCTTGGCTCTCGCGCTGACGATCGACGATGGCGTCTTTGGTGCGCTGCGCGATGTATTGGGTATGGGTTAGCCGGCTCGTGCGGCACGCCGCGCTCACCGACAGGGTGTGGCGCGGCGTGAGCACTTCGCTCAAATCGATTTCGGCGACGCCGGCGTACAGCGCGTCTTCGCTGTCACACTCGAACTCGGCCACGGGCTCGAGCACGCGCATGGCGACCCGCGACCAAAGGCAAGCGCGTGCGGCCTCGCGTCGTGACCCGGTAAAGTGCACGCCCCCGCGCGCGGCCCGTACGCCCTCGAAGCGAAGCTCGAAGAGCTCGTCGCGTAGCGCAGTTTCGGTCCCTTGGGCGCAGGAGGCGAACAGTTGCACGCGCAAGCCTTCGCACGGAGCCCCCGTCTCGGCAACTCCGAGCCAAGGGCGACCCTCAGCGCTGCTCTCGCGCCGGCTTCCAGGACGAGTCGCCCGGCAGCGTCGGGCGGCACTCGAGCACGCCGCCGTCCACGCTCATGGCGACCACCGAAGATACATCGGCGAACAGGCTCACGAAGGGGCGATTCCAGGCTTCGTCCCGAAATACGCGAGTCCACTCGCCCCCGGCGAGGCTGCACCAAAGCTCCCCAGAGGCACCGGCCCATTCGCGATCCAGCACGTCCACGGACACGCTGGCCAGATTCGGGCGATCCGGAATAACGCGGCCTTCGATCAGCCCGCGCTCCATGCGCAGCACGGCGCCTTCGGTGCCAACCGCGAGCACTACGTAGCGCTCGCTGCGGGCGGTGCAAGCTACCCAAGCGCGCGCAGGCGGAGCGTCGAGCGGTTCCACGGTCCAGCCGAGTGGTGAATAGAGAGAAACGAAGCCGCCGCCTTGAATCGTGCGGCCCACGACGAGCCAGCGCTCGTCATCGACCTGAGTGAGACCGGAGACGTAGGCCGCGTCGCGTAACGGCACCGACTTCAACCAGCGCCCGCCAACGGCCGCGCAAAGCTCGATTGCGCCCGACTTTTGCACCGCCACGACCACCGCCAAATCCGAGACGTTGCCACTCGCATCTGCGAAGGTCACGCTCGGGTCTTTTCCGCGCATCACGCGGCTCACGCCCGAGTGCGAATACTCGGCGACCAGCGCCTGATCGCCGCCCAGGAGCCAACGACCTGGCGCCACGCGCCGCACGAAGCGTACGTCTTGTCCGACCGGCAGATCGCGAGTCGGAGAGAGGTGCCACTCCGAGCCATTCCAGTACTCGAGGCCGCGGGTCGAAGCAGCGAGGCAATGACCATCGCCATCCCAACCGACGCTGCGCACGATTCGCTCGTCGCCCGGCGGATGGCGCACGACCCACGAGAGTCGGTTCAGGGCCGGTGACTGGCCGGCGCTCATCAAGGTTGCGCGCTCGCGGCGCGAGCCGGAATTGGCCCGCTCGAGCAACAATGGCACGAGCACCCCCGAGATTTCTCGGGGCGAGTGCGGGCGACGCAACGGATCGAAAGCGGTGGCGCGCGCAATCATCGCGTCGAGCGTTTCGCAGGCCTCGCGGTCCTGCCCGAGCTCGGGCGTCAAGGTCGCCGACTCGGTGATCGAGCGCCGCCGCGGACTCTTGGCGCACGCCAGCAGTTCGAGCGGGTTCGTCACGTCGAACAGGTGATCACCCGTCAGGATGAAGTAAATCAGGCACCCGAACGCGAAGATGTCGCCCGAGGGCGTGGTGGTCGCCTCCGTCAGCTGCTCCGGCGAAATGTAGCCGGGCGTGCCGATCACGCTGGGACCGAAGGTGTCGGTGACGCCCGCCGGGCGCGCGATACCGAAGTCGGACAGCTTGAACAGCTCGGAGTCGCCAAAGCCGCAGCAGAGCACGTTGTTCGGCGTCAGGTCGCGGTGGATCACCCCGACCGCGTGGACGTCGCTCAGGCCGGCGGCCACGTGAGCGATGGTGCGGGCCGCGCGCTCGCGGTCGAAGGCGTAGCGTGTGAGCCTCAACGTGTGGTCGATGCGCTCTTCGAGCGTGGTTCCCTCGAGCCCACCATCGACGAACTCGATGGCCAGCCACGGTAGGTCGACATTCTTGCCGCGGAACGAGTGAGCGAGCGTGCCGACGTCCATTAGCCGCACCACGAAGGGGGTGGGCGGGACCTTTTCGTTGAGCCGCCCGAGCGCTACCGACTCTTTGCGCACGACCATCGCCGCAGTGGAGCCGTGACTCGCGGCGACCTCGGGCAGGATGACTTTGACGACGGCTGGGGATTGGCCTTCCGCAGAGTGGCGCATGGCGAGATACGCGGCTGCCGTGCCGCCGACGCCCAGCTTGCGCTCGAGTAGGAAGCGCACTCCCGGCTGGCTTTCGGACGCGATGGAACGGCCGATGAATGCGTCGGTTTCCTGGGTCGAAAGGACCATCCCAGAGCATGGTACACGTCCCTGTGCCTGGTTCAAGCCGCGGGCAGCCGGATCAAGAAGCAGGTCGGGTAGTCCGGCGTTTCGACGACTTCAATCTGGCCGCCGTGCGCCTCTACCGCGCGTTTGCAGAAGTAGAGGCCGAGGCCGGCGTTGCCCGACTGAGCGTGCTCTCCCGCGCCGCGCCGAAACTTCTCGAAGATCAGTTCGCGTTCACGTTCGGGAATTGGCGGCCCATTGTTCTCGACACGAATCTCGACAGCGTCGTCGAGATTCGCGCTCACGCTGACCTTGCCGCGCTCGGGCGTGTAGCGGAGCGAGTTCTCCAAGATGTTGCCGAGCACGCGACGAATCAGCTCGACATCCAGCTGCACCGAGCCAGGAAAGTCGGCGGGGCCGCTCAACTCGATCTTTCGAAGTGCGGCTGCGCGGCTAAACTCGTGCGTGACGCTGCTGAGCCACGGCCCCATGACGACGGCGCGGCGCCGGATCGGAAATGTGCCGCGCTCGAGCTGCGAGACGGCCATCAAGTCGTTGATCATGGCGCGCAAGCGACCCGCGCTTCCCAGCACGTCTTCCAGCGCGCTAAGGTGCGCCGAGTCGCCATGCTCGAGCTGCTCGTAGACCCACTCCGTGTTGGCAACGATGCTGGTGAGCGGCCCCTTCAAGTCGTGAACGATGAACTCCATCAGTTCGCGTTGTTCGCGCTGCGCGAGTTCGAGCTCTTGGTTTCGGCGTGTCAGCTCGGCGTGCGATGCTCTCAAATCGTCACGTGACGCTTTCAGTCCGAGGAGCGTGCGCGTCCGCGCGAGCAGTACTTCGGGGTCGAGCGGCTTTTCGAGGAAGTCGTCGGCTCCGGCTTCCAGCCCCGCTATTTGCGCGGCCTTGTCGAGCATCCCGGTCATCAGGATCACGGGCGTGTCGCCGCGCGTTCGGTGGCCGCGGATCTTCCGCAGCACGTCGATCCCACCCACTTGCGGCATCACCAAATCGAGCAGCACCAAATCTGGGGACAGCGTCTCGAAAGACAGCAGGCCTTCTGCGCCACTCGAGACGCACGACACATTCAGCCCCTCGAGTGACAGATAGGTAGAGAGCGCACGCAAGTTCGACAGCTGGTCGTCGACCACGAGCACTCGTAGGGTCCGATTTGCGAGGGGACGGATACTCGACAACGTGAGTAACCTCGCAAGCTAACCCGTCCGGGGCGGGTTACAACCCTCGGTCGTGATGCGACTTTGCCGGGGCTCCCGGGGGCCGGGCAGTGCAGCCCAACAGATTCCGCCGTCACTCAACGCGAGCTGGGCGCACCCGGCCGTCGCCCCCCTGGTTTTCTTGGCGCTTTCGCAGTGTCAGCGTTTTGACGCGCTCCCGACGCGCTACGGCGAGAGGCGGGGCCGGTCAGTAACTCTTGGCGAAGACCGCGCGGCGCTCGCTCGCCTCTCCACAAACCACGCACGCCCCGCGATCCATCAGGCGCTCGGCGGCGCTGCTGCCATCGATGCCGTGACTTGGAATGCAGCGGATCGTGACCTTGAGCGCCTCTTTCACGACGGCCTCGCAGGCCGCGTTGCCGCACCAGTGGGCGAGCGCGAAGCCTCCGTGTATCTCGGGCTTCTGCGCGTTCGACGGCGTGAAGAAACGATCGAATTCCGTTCGCGAATCGATGGCGCGCGTGTGCTGGTCGCGTTCGGCGCGCGCGCGCTCGAACAGGCCGCGCTGCATGTCGGCGAGCAGGGCCGGGATTCGAGTGGGTAGCTCCGCAAGCGGAATGCTTTCCTTCTCTTTGGGGCCTCGATCGCGACGCGCGACCATGGCGCTACCCGACGCCACGTCGCGCGGACCGATCTCGATGCGCAGTGGGATGCCCTTTTTGATCCATTCCCACTGCTTGTCGCCGCCGCCGATGTCGCGCAGATCGGCCTCGACCAAGATCGGGCGCTCATCGTAGCGCGCTGCACCCAGCGCCTTCTTTACGCTGTCGATGGTCTCGAGAACGGCGGCACGCGTTTCCTCGCCGCGGAACACGGGCCAGATGGCGACGTGCGCGGGAGCGAGTCGCGGCGGCAGCACCAAACCATCATCATCGGAGTGGCTCATGATGAGTCCGCCGACTAGGCGCGTCGAAACACCCCACGACGTCGTCCACGCAAACTTCTGCTGACCCTCTGCGTCGAGGAAGCGGATGCCGCTCGCCTGCGAGAAGTTCTGCCCCAAGAAGTGAGAAGTCCCGGCTTGGAGAGCCTTGCGATCCTGCATCATCGCTTCGATGGCGTAGGTGTCGACGGCACCCGGGAAGAGTTCGCTCGCCGTCTTGGGGCCACGAATGACCGGCATCGCCATGAAGTTTTCGGCGAAGTCCGCGTAGACGTCCAACATCTTCAGCGTTTCCTCGCGCGCTTGGACGTCGG
>JAEUAF010000478.1 GCA_019695485.1 Sorangium sp. | reverse complement strand
GCGGCGTGGCGGGCGAACGGGGTAGCAGCGGAGCGACGGGCGCGGGCGCGACCGGCGCCCAGGGCTTCGCACAGGCGGGCGACACGGGCGAACCAGCGCCGGCGGGCGCCCCGGGAAGCGCGGGCGACTCGAGCGCGCAGGGAGGTAGGGACCAAGTGGCTGCGGGTGGTTCCGCCAACGGGTTCGGAGGTCGCAGTGGCCCGAGCGAAGGTGGCAGTGCGTCGACCGCTCGCGGTGGCGCCGGCGCCGACGCTGGGAGCCCCGGGCAGGTCGCGTGCAGCGGCATGTCCGAGCCATGCGCGCCCGGCAACGGCGAGTGTTGCGCCGGATCCGCGTGCTACTCGGGCACCGGCAGCCCATTTTGCGCAACGCGCTGTGCAAAGAACAGCGATTGCGATAGCAGCCAACCCGGCTGCTGCGCCGCGCTCGGCGACGGCAACGCGCGGGTTTGCGTGCCATCCGAGCTCTGCCTCTAGCGTACCCGCCGACTGCAGACGAGCCGCGCACGTCCAAGCAACCTGCCCCTGGCGCCGCCTGCGCAGCGCCTGCATTCCGATCGGAAGCGCAGCGCAGGCTTTGCGTGGACGACCCACTCTTGCTGCGGAAGGCGGGCACTCGGAGTGCAGGCACGACACTTGCTGATACGCGAACGAATGAAGCTCCGGCGCTGGCTGGCCATGCTCCCTTGGGCGCCGATTCTCGTTTTGGGGAGTGGCTGCAGCGCGCCAGTCGAAGTCGACCAAAACCCGAGCGGGGACCCCACCGTCTTCGGCCTCGCTCCGCCGCTCGCGAAAGACCTCGACCCGAATGCGGACCGCGTGCGCGTCACGCTGCGCGCCTCGGCGACGACGCTCGAAATTCTGCCCGGACACGCGAGCACGCTACAGACGTACTCCGGGGCGTTGCCGGGCCCGTTGATTCACGCCAAGCGTGGTGACCATCTCAGTGTTCACTTCCAGAACGACCTCGCAGAACCAAGCACGCTACACTTCCACGGCGTACGCGGGGAAAACTCGATGGACGGCGTGCCGAGCGCGACACAGCCGGCGGTAGCCCCGGGGGACACCTTCGATTACGAGTTCGATCTCCAAGACGCCGGCTTGTTCTGGTACCACCCACACCACGACTCCGTGGCCCAGCTCGGCAGTGGCTTGTACGGAGCCCTGCTGGTGGACGATCCCGACGAGCCCGCTGACATCGGCAGACAGTCGGTGGTCGTGCTGTCCGACGTGAGTCTCGACGCCGACGGCAATCCGCTGCCGTTCGCCAGCGATCCACAGACGATTCTCGAGGGGCGGGAGGGCGGCGTCGTGCTGATCAACGGCCGCCCAGCGCAGAGCCTCGAGGTGCGAAGCGGTGAGCGTCAACGCCTGCGTATTCTGAACGCCGCGCGCTCGCGCTACTTTCGACTCGGCCTGCCCGGGCACTCCCTGCTGCAGATCGGCAGCGACGGCGGCCAACTCGAAGAACCGCTCTCGCTCAGTGAAGCCCTGATTGTGCCGGGCGAGCGCCTCGATCTCGTGATCGAGCCGAACGGCGAGGTAGGCACCGAACTCGGACTCTTGGCCCTGCCAGTGTCGCGCGGTCTGCCGCTCGCGGAGTCCGCGACCAGCACGCTACTCACCCTGAAGTTCGTGGCCGAAGGCGAGCCCACACCGATGCCGAGCCTGCAGCGCAGTCTAGCGGCGCTCGACCCCGCAGGCGCCGAACACGTCCCGATCGCGCTCACCATCGATCAGAGCGACGGCTCGCTGCAAATGGGCATCAATGGCGTCCCCTTCTCACTCGCCGAGCCGGTCCACGCGCGCGTCGGAGCGACACAGATCCTCTCGATCGAGAACAAGAGCCCTTACTCACACCCCTTCCACCTTCATGGCTTCTTCTTTCAAGTGCTGGGCGACGACCAACAACCCGAACGCCCGCTCGCACTGAAGGACACGCTGGAGATCCCACCCCTCTCGGGGCGCGAACTCGTCGTGAGCTACGACGACCGCCCCGGCATGTGGATGTTCCACTGCCACGTCCTGGATCACGCCGAGGCCGGCATGATGGGCATGTTGCACGTCATGCCCTGAGCGGGCGCCTCGAGAGTGAACGCCGGGCCTCAGAAGATGAAGATGTCGCCCTCGCTCCCCGGATTCGGGGACGGGTGTTCGGATACCAAGGTCAGATCCTGACCGGACTCGGCCTCGAGCCACACCAACACGTGGCCCTCCGCACAAGCCAGCACCGTCGGCGTCAGCAAGCCGCGCGGAACCGGGCGAATGCGCGCGCCCGTAAGCACGATCGGCGTCGACAGGAAGACCTCCACGCCGCGCGCCAAGAGCTTCGTCTTCAGCCTGCCGACCAGCTGATTCGTGAGCTCACCAATCCAATCCTTGGGGCGCCCACCCGCCGGGCAGGACGCAATCAACGGACCCTCGGAAGATGCGAGCAGGCAAGTGCCGCGCAAGCGCGGTCCGACGAACCCCATGCTGCCCGACAGGACAGCTTCGTCCGAGTGCTCCCAGCTGCCGCCCGGTGCGTCGACCAAGCGCACGCCGTAGGCGTCGAACAGCTCCACACAAGCCGCGCCCGCCAGTGTACCGACTTTTGCGGATACCGCGTCGTTTTCGAGAAGCATATTTCTTCTCTCTTTACTCAGTGGCTCGAGGCAAGCTTGGTAACCGTGCTGACCAGTTGATCGAGCTTCACCGGCTTGATCATCCAACCGCGCGCGCCCGCCTTTTTGGCACGCTCGATCATCGATTGTTGAACTTCCGTGGTCAGCATCAAGACCGGCAAGGTCGCGTACTTCGGATCGCTCTTCAAGCGCTCCAGCATCTCGAGACCGTTCAGCCGTGGCATGTTTACGTCCAGGATCACCATACAGAGGTCGTTCTTTCCGGCGCACTCGAGTCCATCCACGCCGTCAGCCGCCTCGACAACCAGGAATCCGGCGTGTTCGAGGGCGCCGGCCACTTGTTGACGAATGGTTTCCGAATCATCGACTATCAATACTTTCCGTTCGGTCACGAATCCTCCTTCCCTCACGTGATGGCCAGGGCGCCTAAGCTCGACGCTCCGTGACGCCTAGAACAAGATGATGTCTCCCTCGCTCTGTGCGCCGAGCGGCGCGCCAGAATACACGAATAGCGAAGGCTCGATGTCGCCGCCGAGCGCCACACAGGCGCCGCCGCGCAAGGTTCGAAACCCGTAAACCAAGAACGTGGCACTACGCGCACGCAAGCGCTCGAGCGCGTCCCGCCCGGGAGTCGAAGGCAGGCCCGACTGGATCGAGATTTGAAACTGCGTAAGTCGATTCTTGATTCGGCCCAGCATTTGATTCGTCGCTTCACGGATCCAGTCTCGACCGGTGTACGGCCGCTCCGGATTTTGCTTGAGCAGTTGGAACACGTCATCTGGAACGCTGAGCAGCAGACTACCGGTGAAACCTTTGCCCACGAACGCGATCGAACCAAGCAGCTCGTGGCCGACGAACTGCGAAAGCTTGTCGGTCTCCGCACGCTGACGCGCCAGGGCCACCGGCGCTACGGCGATCCCGAAGGAATGAAATAGATCAACGGCAGAGCTTTGAACCAACGTATCGAGGACTGCGCGCGTGTCTTGCATCTTTCAGGTGAAGCGGTTCAGAAGACCCTCATAGGCCCCAGCAAGCCAGGCGTGCCATTCTAGCGCGCCCCGGGTCGCACTCGAAACCGCCCGCCCCAAATACGCACTCTCACCTTCAATGTGCGAGACTCCGCCGTCGCCGGCATCAGCCCTCGGGTTCTGCGGCGGCCGCTCAGACTCCGGCACGCGGCCCTCGCACGGCAGCGCCGCGACGCGTTGCCATATCCTCCCCGCGTTGGCTCTTTACCGTGGGGATTTCGTGGGGTGACCACGGGAAGCGGATCAGCCAACTGGTGCCGACGCCGCGCACCGAACGCACCTCGAGCTTACCTCCCATGGCGACGACGCGCTGGTTGACCGCAGCGAGGCCCACGCCGCGCCCCGATACGCCGTTCACTCGCGAGCGCGTGGTGACCCCGTCGGAAACCAGCGCGTCGAAGAGCTCGCTCTGATTGCCGTGTGGCAAGTTGCGTGCGGTCGCGCTCCTGGCGACCGCGTCCCAGTCGATGCCGCGACCATCGTCGCCGACCTCGAAAGCCAGGGTCGTCGCAGAAACCAGCGCCTTTAGCACCAACGTGCCCGACCTGGGTTTGCCGCTCGCCTCACGCTCCTCCGGCGATTCGATGCCGTGGTCCACGGCGTTACGGATCACGTGGATTAGCTCCGCAAAGAAGGGGCTCCAGCTGTCTGGATCCAAACGAACCGCGTTCGATTCGATGACGACCGAGAGCTCCCCTTTGTCGAGACGGCGAGCCAGCTGCTGGGCTTGCTCGCCCAGGCGCTTCAAGGGGCGCGACACCGGCTCGAGCTGCCACGCCAACACTTGATGCAAGAGCTCGGGCTCCAGGCCGCCGTTCGTCGAGAGGCGCGATACCAGAGACGCGTACTCTGCCTCGGGGATCTCGATCATGCGTTGATTGGCGTTACCGCTGAAGCTCGCAATGTGCTCGCTCATCGCGCTCCAACGCGCAAAGAGCTCGGCCAGCGTCTTGTCGGAGGTGCTGCCGCTCTCGGCAATCTGCTCCTCGAGGGTGTGGCAAAGGCGCGCGACTACCGCCAGACCCATCGACGCCGAGTTGCCCTTGAGGGTGTGGATGGTGCGCTTCAAAACGACCATGTCCGTGTCGAGCCGGCGCGTGCAGATGCCTTCGACCATTTGGCTGGCTTCGCGAAGGAAGATGCTAAATCCGCTGCGGTCGAGCATCAGCTTCTTGAAGCCCTGCATGAGCTCGCTCTGCTCGGCCTCTTCACGCTCCTTGACGAGTCGCTCGGTGATGTCGGCGACCACGACCAGTACGCCGTCGAGCTGTCCTTCGCGAAAGAACGGCAAATAGCGGAAGCTCCAGGTGCGCACGCCACTCGTCAGCCGCTCTGGCAACTGCGAGAGGCTCGCGTCGAGGGGCAAGACGTCTTCCATCACCTGGTCCCAGCCGAGCTGGAACGCGAGACCGAACGCGCGTGACGTCTTGGCGATGAACTCCCCGAATTGGGCGACCTTCGCGCACTCGCCGAACCACTCGTCGACGACCTTCGAGCGCTCGATGGCCATGCTGCCGTCCATCGACAGGGTGATGAAGCCCTGGTCGACATTGTCGAGCACCAAGCGCATGTCGCGATTCTTGCTGGCAAGCTCGAGGGTGCGCTGTTCGACCTTGTGCTCGAGCGTGCGGTTCATCTCTTCGAGCTTGCCGTACGAGCGATCCAGATCCTCCACCATGTGGTTGAAGGAGGCCCCTAGCCGCTCGATTTCGTCGCCCGAGCGCACGTCCACGCGCACCGCACGATTGCCCGTCGCGAGACTGGCAGCTGCCTCGGTCAAGGCGTCGACCGGCCGTGTGATGCGGATGGCCTGGATGCGACTCAGCAGCAGACCGAGCAGCGTCGACGCGAAGACCAAGCCCCCGAGCCACGCCACCGAGCGGTTCAAGCGCGCGCTTTCGGCGGCCTTGGCTTGGGCTAGCGCGGCGTGCATGCGCTGGGTCGAGAGCCCATAGCGAATCGTGCCGACCACCTCCGACTCCTCACCGAGCACAGGCACCGCGACCTCGAGGAGATCCTGCCCCAGACGTGGCACCCGCCGCACCTCGAGGCGCCGCACGAGCAGTTCGGCATCGGCGAGCTTTAGCTCCTTCCAGGCATTCTCGTCGGGGTGGCCGTCGGCGCCCACGCTGAGCCCGCGGCGGGTATAGGCGAGAGCTTGCTGCTCCGAGTTGACATAGAGCCCGTACACGACGTCAGCGTCCTCCTGGACGGCGCGCTGCACCAGGTGCTGCATGTCCAGAAACGCGTTGTCGAGTGTGAGGCTGCGCAGCGCGAGCGCGTGATTTTCGGTGAGCACGCGGCCTTTGCTCGAAATGCCCTGTTCGATATAAGTCTGAACCGCGGCGACGTGCTGCGACGACGCTTGCGCGCTCATGAACACCACGATGGACAGCGTCGAGATGCCCACCAGGCCGCTGATGAGCAGCATCGTGCTGACGAACTTATTGCGGAGGCTCTTGAGCGGTCTGTTCAAATTGCACCTGGCGGGCGCTCGTGCCCCTGAACGCTCCTACGGTCAGAACCCCGCTCAACTTAACACGAAGCACCGGCCCGCAGCGGCGCACTTCACACCTGTCGCTCGACCCCGCACCCGGTGGTGCCTACATCGCGCACAGAACGCACCGAGAAACCTACTCGAGGATATGGTCGACTTGCGATAAAGCGTCGGGGCGCAGCGCAAAGCGCTCACGCACCTGCACGAGATCGATGGTCGTCGTCGTCGATAGCGGCAGCTGGACATCGGCCTCACCCGACAGCTGCCAACTATTGTCCGCGATATCGAACAGCAGGCTGGCCGCCTGCGCGCCGAGCGCCGTGTGATCGGGCAGCACCGCGAACGTACCGAAGGATTGCGCGGGAGAAACCAAGGATGCAGCGCCGACGATGGCCGGGCACCAAGGCCGCTCGTTCAGACCGGGCAGCCAACCCTCACCGATCAGGCGTGGAGTCAGCAAGCGATCGTCATTTAGTACCCAGACCGCGTCGACACGCTGTTTGAGACGACGCAACGCGCGGCGTAGCTCGGATTCATTGGGCTCGGAACTCACTAGTTCCGGCACCACGCGAATCTGTTCCCGCTCGGCCAGCGCCGCCTGGCGCTGCACGAATCCCCGCAAAGAAGGCCGCAACACCACACCGACTCGCTCGATGGGCTGAACCACCAGCTTACGTAAGTTCGTCACCACCGTGATCAACGGGACTTCGTAGCTGATGCCGGTGGCCTGACTGACCTGCCGTGGATAGCCATCTAGGAACGACGCCATTACGATCACGGCGGGAGGAAATGTGCCCGTTGCTCGCGCGTTCTGGAAGTCGCGATAGGCGAGGACGGTCGGGTTGTTCATCAGCACGATTCCGGAAGGTCGATGCCGACGCACGCCCTCGGCAATTGCGCTCACCTGCGAACGCCCACCCACTTCGATGGCGACCAGACCAAACTCGCGTTTCATCTCGTCGCTCAGCCCGGTCCAAACCTCCTTGGTCTGACGGGTCTCAGGCATACAGACGAGGACCGTGCCTTTGCCGGCGGCGGGTGTCTGCATGGCTGCCAGTTCGACGTACTTCGCACCACTTGCGTGGTTCGCGACGCTCGATGCGCAAGCGCTCCCGAGGCCCGCGCAGAGCGGCAGACCCAGCATGAATTCACGGCGGTTTAGCGCCATTCTTCGACTCCAAACGCCTTCGAAAGGGCTCGAGGCAGCTTGCTCACGGCGCTGACCACTTGCGCACCTGCGCCGTTCAAACTAGCGACGGCCGGGAGGCCCACGGGTGCCGCCAATTCTCGCCCGGACAAGGCGAGGCGACTCGACGCGCGAATCTCCGCGAACAGACGGGACGGCAGCAGGATCGCGTCGACT
>JAEUAF010000347.1 GCA_019695485.1 Sorangium sp. | reverse complement strand
AGCGACCCACGCTAGCTGCAACCGCATCGAGCGAGTCGAGCCTCGAAACCGCGTTACGGACGCGATCCTGAATCGACGTCCCGCGCAGTCAAAAGAAATCGGGGTCGCTCGCATCGCTTTGATGACGTACCCCGGGGCGGCCCACCCGGTTCAGCCAAGCCAGAAATTCGCCGGAGGGCGAGCGTGGGCAAATGCTGGCGCTCGCCGCTAGCCCGGCAGCTTGGCGCCCAATATGTCCGCCTTTTCGATCTTGGGCGGCTCCGCCAGCAGCTCCTCGGCTTTGCTCATCAGCGCGCGTGCGATTTCGCCGCTCAGGTGTTTGCCGCGATCGGCGTCGTTTTGAAAGGCGTCGACGATGTAGAAAACGTTGGGCTCGGTGCGCAGGGCGAACCAGGCAGGAGTGAACGCCTCCGCCACTGCGAGCGGCTGGGCTCCGGCGAGGAATTTGCCGAGTTCGGCTTCTTTACCGGGCTTTGCAACCAATCTGACGACGAGCGCGACAGAAACCATGATGAACCTCCTAGTCTTCCAGTCCTGACTCCTAGAGCCCCAAGGTCGCGAGCGAAAGTGGCTCCGCATCCGAAAGCGGCGACGGAAGCGTGTTCCGTGCGTCCGTTCTCGCGCCACTGCGCAGCGAGTGCGGAACGCGGAGCCGAGCGCGCCGAGAATGGGCCAGCCTTTACTAAGTGGTCACCGACAGTTCGGCGATTTCTCATAAAAGAAATAGGTGGCTGTGTAGTCGACCCGTGCCGCGGCGCCCACGTGGTCGGCATCGCAACCCGTCGCAGGTGCGCGTCCGCCGGCAGTTTCCAGGCGCTGAATGTAAGTTATGGGGCCCATGATCCCGGTGCTCGCGTGCGGGAGGGCTTGCAGCAGCAGCTCGGGGATGGCGCTGGGATCGGCCGTGAATTCTTGCAGCTTGCTGGCGACGACTTTGCTGCCGTCTGCGACTGACTCCCAAGTTGGGCCAGCGTAGTGCTTGACCACGACGCGACCGCGACGGTCGAACAGCGACGCTTCGGGAGCTTGAAAGACCCAAGCGAAGCCGGTTGCCGTGGCTTGGCAAGCATAAATCTGTACGCCGACCGCGTCGTGATAGAACGCCAAGCGGTTGCCCGCGGGGACTTCGAGGATGTCACTTGGCAACGGCGGAAACGATTGCAGCATCAGACTCTCCGACGCCGCAGTCTCAGAAGGCGCGGCGTCTTCTGAGCTCACGTCACCAGCGGAGCAAGCGAGGGGTATAATAAGGAACAAGCCCGTAGCAAAGGACAGGACGGCGTTCGGCATTCGAGACATGGAGTTACTCCTTCGGCGCGTCGAAGAGACACGCGTGTTGGGATCCTCGAGATTGAGGATCCAGGCAAGCGCCTGCGTCGCGACAGAATGTCGAGAGCGCCCCTGCGCTGCTGTCAAATACGAAGAGTGATGGTCGACGTTTCGGTCGCTGCCCGTCCGCTGAGCGTCTGAGCCAAGCGCCACTCGGGGCGTCCGCTCATGGTCATTCGTTTCAGCAAGCCCCGAGGCCGCTTGTTGAGCCCGCCGCTGGCATTAGGATCCCGCACGGGCGCTCGCAGTTACCTGACCGCAGAGCACGAGCGCTGCGTTAGCCCATGAAACAGCTGGAATTGTCGGACTTGCGCCTAAGCCCGCCGCTCATTTTCGCCCTCTTGCGAAACGTAGGCTCGTCCGGCCCGTATTGCATCAGCGGCGGAGATTGGCGCGTTTCATGGGAAAGGTCGCGAAGCAAGCCAGGCCCGGCCTGGGCAAGGTTTCCCGGGGCGGGGAAGTGCGATGAGGACCGAAGCATCCAGCGGCACGGCGCCAAGCAGCACTCGTGCGCTGCCGCCCAGCCTCTCGCCCATTCAGGGGCCTCACTTGGAGCGCGCAGGTGTGGTTGCGACTCCGGTGCGACGGGCTGCCGACGATGAGGCCGATTTGAGCAGCCTCGCTCGTACTCTGTCGCCTGTGACCGCTTCGAGCGCCGCTCCAGCCGACACTAGCGAGCGCGCGAACGCGGCCATGGACCGCTACGCGAACGGAGACGATGCGGCATTCTCTGAGGTGTATGACGCCGTTGCGCCGCGCCTCCACGCCTACCTCTTACGGCAGACCGGTGAGCGCGAAAGTGCCGACGATCTTTTGCAGCAGACCTTGCTGCAGATGCATCGCAGTCGGGGCACCTACCTCACTGGTTGCGCTGTCATTTCGTGGGCGTTCGCCATCGCGAGGCGGCTCTACATCGATCAATGGCGACGCAGAAAGACGGATGCGCTGTGGCGAGCGCGCGCCGTCGCGGACGGCGATCGCGTCACGGCGACCGCCCCCGATGACGAGGTGGTCTCGCGCGAGCTCGCCGGGCGCGTCGAGGAAGAGCTCAGTCGCCTACCCGAAACTCAGCGCGTTGCTTTCGAACTGCTCAGGATCGACGGCCTCTCGCACGACGAGGCGGCAGAGGTCTTGGGGACGACGGTGAGCGCCGTGAAGCTGCGCGCGTTCAGGGCCTATTCCGCGATCCGAGCCGTGCTCGGGCGCGCCCCTGCCACGACTAGGAGCGAGGGACCGCGCCGCAAGGCGTGAGGCACGTCGAGCAAAGCCATGGATATGTCGCGTGACCCAGCAGCGCTTCGAACGCCAGGAGCGCCTAGCGCTCGAAACCTCGCGCGGCTTCGCAGTCAAGTGCTCGCGCGGGCACGACGGGAGCCGACTCTCACGCGCGCAGCGCTCACCGCCAGGCATCGCGCCATCGCGTTCGTGGTTCTGCTCATTCCGTTGCTGATTTTTGTCGCGCTCGGCGGCGTGCGCGTTGCCCCGCGGCCGAGCGAGCTCGCGCTGCTGACCGCACTCGGCTCCACGTTCTTAGCAGGCGCCGCGGCGATTTTCGGCTTCGCGCGCGGCCGCTCGATGCTCGGTAGGCCGCGAGCCGCGCTGCTCTGCGTCGTCCTGCTGACGCCCGGCTTGCTGTTCGCGTGGAGAACGCTGGCAACTTCGCGCTACCCGGCGATGATGGTCGAGTGGAGCGAGCGCCCGGGCCTGCGCTGCCTACTGCTGAGTGTGGTTCTGTCGCTGGTGCCGCTCGTCGGCGCGCTCTG
>JAEUAF010000325.1 GCA_019695485.1 Sorangium sp. | reverse complement strand
CAAGAGCGAGCTTGCTCAACAAATTATGGGGCAAGAGCTGGCGCTCGAGGCCGCCTGCGATCTGATCTTGAGCTTGCGCACCAAGCTGTGCGGCGCGGGGCGCCCTTACGGTGTGTTCCTTTTCACGGGTCCCACAGGTACTGGCAAGACGGAGCTTGCCAAGTGTCTGGCCGAGTACCTGTATGGCGCTGCGGAACGCCTGGTGCGCTTCGACATGGGAGAGCTCGGCACTCCGGACGCCGTTTCGCGCCTGATTGGCGACCAGTTTCAACCCGACGGCTTGCTGACTTCGCGCCTGCGAGCGCAGCCGTTTTGCGTGCTGCTGTTCGACGAGGTCGAGAAGGCGCACCCGTCGGTGCTGAATCTGATGCTGCAAATTTTCGAAGACGCGCGGCTCGGCGACGCGCGCGGCAACGTCACCGATTTCAGCCACTCGGTCATCATCATGACCAGCAATCTGGGCAGTGCCCAGGCCACGATTCGCGGTTTCTCCGAACAAAATACGGCCAACGCGGACTTGGCCTCCGCGGTGCGGGACTTCTTCCCGCCCGAGCTGTTCAATCGGATCGACCGCGTGGTGCCGTTCGCCCCGCTCGACCTCGAGTCGGCGCGCGCCATCGTCAAGAAGGAGCTTTCGTTGCTGGTGGCCCGCCCGGGCCTCTCGGAGCGCAGTACGTTCGTGCGCTTCACGGACGCCGTGGTCGCGCGCGTCGTCGACGATGCTTACGACGCCCGCTACGGGGCGCGGGCGCTGAAGCGGCACATCGATCGCGAAATCGGCGAAGCGCTGACGCGCACGATCGTCGCGGATGGCCCCGCGGAGATGCGCTTGCTGTGGGCCTTCGCCGAAAGCGGCGGCCGCGGCCTCGGGATTCGGGCGGAGGCCCTCAGGGAAGCCGATCCTCACCCCGAGCCGAGCTCGCTGCTCGATCTGTTCGACGGCGACTACGACAGTCTGCGTCAGCGTATTCCCGCTGCGCTGGCTCGACTCGCAAGCGTCGAGGCCGATGGTCGCCTGGAGCAGCTGGGGGCGAACTTGAGCGCGGAGCTTTCGCTCTATCGGATCGGCGACACGCTTCGGGCTAGCGAGATTTACAACTTGGACTCGTTGCACGAGCACGCACGCAGCCTGAGTCGTCGTATGGAGTCGCGACTGCGCAGCGACAGCAAGCTCGAAGCGCTCGAACGCCGCCGCAAGCTCGAGCAAGGCGAAGCACTCACCGACGACGACTTCAGCGTCGTCGGCAGCGATCACGCGCGCCCGTTCGAGCCAGGGCGACCGCGACAAACAGAACTTGGCGCGGGCGAAAGCGGGCCAGAGCGCGCCCGCGCGCTGCGCACCGACTTGGCAGAGGCACGGCTCATGGAGGGGCTGCTCGCTAGCGCCACCGAACCCGATCGACACGTCGCGCTGATCGAGGTGCTAAAGCTCTCGGTGCACCACGAGCGCCGCCGCTTTTCAAAGGGCAACCCGGGGCTCGCCGAGTGGCTGGTCGAAGCGTATTCCCGTGCACGCGGGCAGCTCGACGAAGCGGCGGTGCTGTTTTGGGACGGTTCCACGCGCCGTCTGGCGCCGAGCGACCTCGAAGCGGCGCTCGAGGCGCGACCGCAACAGGTGGCGCTCAGGCTCGTCGGCCCTGGTGTCACGGATTTTCTGCGCGCAGAAACGGGCTGCCATGTGCGTCGCACGCTCGCGACCGGGCCGGAAATCGTGCGGGTTCGGGTGCTCGCCGGGGGTCATGATCCGCTGGCCTGGGTCGAGCAGCACCGCAGGTTGCTGCAAGCCTTCGAGCGCGGCCTAGAGGGCCGTGGTGAGCTCAGCGACAACCCCGAGCAGCTGCTGCCGGTGATCCGTTCGCTGCGCTTCGATCCGGAGCCGGGTCAGTTGGCCGCGCTTCGCGTCGAAGACTATCGACTCTCGTACACGGCCACCCGTCGAGTGCGCCACATTCGCGAGCTACTGCATGACCTCTGGCTGCTTGGCGCCGGCTTGCCTGAAGTCTCGCCCCCCGCCCCGCGCGAGTCACGCTCATGAGCCGGGCCTCCTTGCGCGTCTACATCGTGGGAAACCCCGGCGGGATGCTCACCGGGCGTCTCGTGGCGCGCAGCAACACGCACGCCGAATACATGGCGACGGGCGCGTCGGAGGAGGAGCTCTGTGCACGCTTGCAAGAGCAGCTCTCCCTGCAACCGGACCTCCAGCAAGCACTCGAGCCGTTTTCGTGGACCGAAACGCTGCACGTCGACAAAGTCTTGGTCGAGATCCGGCCACAGGTGAGTCTCGGCAAGCGCACCGTGATCGGCAAGCAGCGCATCCCCATCGAGCTCAGCTACGCGTGGGCCGCGCTGGCCGGTGAGGAGCGCCGGGGGACGCCAGCAGGCTTCCGCGTCATGCTGCCGCGCTTTGGCTTCTGGTTCGTGCTGGAGGAGCTCAGTATGGCATCGGAGGTGCTGCGCCAGGCGGTCAGCGCGACCCTCACGGGCGAGGCGGCTCGTTCCCTCTTCGAGTATCGCGAAGCCGCGCAGGAGTACGTGCTCGCGTGGGCACCTCGCTTTCGCAAGGAAAAGGCGAACGAGGACGACGAGGACGGCGAACTCAAGGTCTTGCGCAGCGTGGCAGAGGAATGGAGCGCCCTTGCGCGGGCAGGCAAGCTCGGCAGCCACTATGGTGCGCATGACGAGGCGCGCTACACGAAGCTGCTGGCAGCTCCCCACAAGCCGTCGTTGCTTTTGATCGGGCCCTCCGGCGTCGGCAAGACTGAATGGGTCAGCGAGCTTTCGCGCCGGGCGGGCCGCCCACGGGAAGGCAGCAGCGAAGTGCGGGTCTGGGCTAGCTCCGCTGATCGGATCATGGCCGGACAGGCCTACCTCGGCATGTGGGAGCAGCGCTGTTTGGAGCTCGTGTCGGAACTCCACGGCGAAGGGTATTACCTGTTCCTCGATCGGCTGACCGAGCTTCTGCGACCGCGCTCGGGGGCCTCCTCGATCGCGGACCTATTGCTTCCCGCCATCGCCGATGGCGCCATCAGCGTGATCGCCGAGTGCACGAGCGAGGAGTTCGCACGGCTCCAGTCGAGTCACGCGAGCCTGCTTTCATGCTTCGAGCTCGTGCGACTCAGCGAGCCGACCAGCGAAGAGGTGTGCGCGCTGATCGCCGAACACCAACAGCGCACGGGACCGGCGCTCGAGCTTGGCCCCGACGCCATCCGGCGCCTCGTCCGACATCTCAGCCTGTTCAAGAAATCGAGCGCATTTCCCGGGAAAGCGCTGAGGTTCCTGGAGTGGCTCCAAAAAGCCGGGCCAGGCATAGCGGGCGCTGGCCGAGCCGGAGCGCGCGATGCCGATCGCCTATTCTCGAAGTTCACAGGTCTCGCCGAGCGCCTGATCAGCGACAGCGATCGGGCCACCGCGACCGACATTAGCGACGCACTGCAGCGGCGCGTGGTCGGGCAAGAAGCCGCCTGTCTGAGCGCGGCGCGCGTGCTCGCTCGTTTCAAAGCGGGCGTGAACGACCCCGAGAAACCGCTCGGCAGCTTGTTGTTCGTGGGACCGACCGGCGTCGGCAAGACTGAGCTCGCCAAGGAGTTGTCCCGTTTCTTGTTCGGCAGCACCGAGCGCCTGGTGCGCATCGACATGAGCGAGCTCATGCTGGCAAGCTCCGTGGTCCGCTTGCTCTCGGACGAGCGCGGGGCGTCGAGCCTTGCGCAACGGGTGAGCCAGGAACCATTGTCAATCGTGCTGCTCGACGAGATCGAGAAGGCCCACCCGGCCGTGTTCGACGTGCTGCTCGGTCTGCTCGGCGAGGGCCGGCTGACGACCACCAGCGGCCGCCTCATCGACTTTCGCATGACGCTCGTGGTGATGACCAGCAACCTGGGAAGC
>JAEUAF010000134.1 GCA_019695485.1 Sorangium sp. | reverse complement strand
CCGCTCGCGCCCTCGCTCCTTCGCGCGGGCCGGTGGCGCGGCGCGTCGAGCGCTGCTCAGCAAGCGTAGCGCGTCTGCGCTGAGCTCCTTCAAGGCGACCTCCGCTGCTCTCGGGCGCGCATGCGCTTGAGGCCCGCTTCGAAATCACGCCGGGCCAGCCTGAGTCGGGAATAGACGGTGTTGATGCCGACGCCGAGGCTTTGGGCGACCTCATCTGCCGTGAAGTCTTCGAGATCCATCATGACGAAGACCACGCGACGTTCCTCGGGCATGGGGTCGATGAGGGCTTGAACTGCGCGCGCCGCTTCGGTCTCGATGGCCGCTTGCTGCGGGTCTGGATGCGTGCCGACGAGGGGGGTGTCGTCCTCAGCCACCTCACGCCCCGAGCGCGCGCGTTGCCTGCGATGGCCGCTTGCCACGCGGAGGACGATGCCAAACAGCCAGGTCTTGAGCGTGCTGCGTCCCTCGAAGTCCGCCACGCGGCGCTGCACCACCACGAACACATCTTGCGCGGCGTCGTCCAGGGCGCTGTCTGGAACGCCGAGGCGTCGCAGAGAACGCCAAACGAAGTCGAAGTGCGCGTCATAAAGGTGTGCAACGTTGAGCGCGGTGTCGGTGTGGGGAGGCGCCGCCGCCGACCGCCCGAGCGCGGGTTTGGGCACACGAGCTGAGTGGGTGGGGTCAGCAGCTTCCGTCACGAAAAGCGACCCACGCCCTCAGAACACGGAGAAAACGCCTTCGGCCCTGAGTCCGACCACGAACGCGGCCGGGCGAAACAGCTCCCGGCCCGCGAGCGCGAACTCGTCACGCACCAGCGGGAAGCCCGCGCTCAGCCCTGCGCCGAACTCGCTGCCGCCGCGCCGCACTCGAGCCGAGACGCTGAGCAATGGGGTCAGCCAGAGCGAGCTCCGCGCGTGCACGACGTCCGTGCCGTAGCCCTGCCCGCGCAGCGCCCCGGCCTCCGCGCCTCCGCAGAGTTGAAACAGCCCCAACTCGGCCGCGCCGATACAGCCGCGCGCCGTGAGCGCCCACAAGGTGAACGCCGCCCCCGTTCCAGAAGCGCCCGCCTTCTGGGCAAACGCGAGCAGGCCGCCGAGTTCTGCGCGAAAGCGATCGCCATAGCCCACCCAGAGTTCAGGTGAGGGCAGCGCCTCGGGGAGCTCGCCGAAGACCTCGCGCAGAGCGAGCCCGACGCGCAACGGCGCAACGCTCGAGCTCGGACGCGGGGGCGACGCGGCAGCGTCAGCGCAATGGGTTGGCGAAGGCGTTGCTGGGGTCGGCGAGCGCGGACACGAAGCGGGGGGCGCTGGCTGCGTCGCCTCGCAGGCTTCGAGCTCGGGCAACTGGCAAGCCTGATTCGAATCGGCTGCGTTCGCCCCAGCGCGGGTTGGGTCGATGGCGAGCGCGATCACCAAGGCTGCCGCACTCGCGAGCTCTCGACAGTCGCGCCCGATCAGCGTGCGTTCGCTGTGCTGCCCTTCCTGCTCGAGCGTGAGCACGACGCTGGCGCGACCCGGAGCAGCCACGACGCGCGCCGCGACTTGGATCGGCATGCCGGGCGCGAATTGGTGGCCGAGCAAGCGTTCGACCTCGGCAGACACCTCCGCGCTCGTCGAGCATCCGGCAGGGGCGTCCCAGGTCAGCGTCAAGCGGCCCGGCGAGGCGGCGCCGGCAGCGGGTGTTTCAGCTCCAAGGGCAGGCGCCGGCCGGAGTAGCGCTGCAAGCGTCACGAGCGAGGCGTAGCGAGCCCTGCAACGACCCAAGAAGAACATACCCACGGGTGCTTGCCTGGTCACTCCGAGCCTGGGGCGACTTTCCGCCACGCCTGGGCCTCGGTCAAGCGGCTTCCCGCGTAAAGCGGGCGCGGCCGCGACTGCTCGCTCGCTTTAGTCGCGCCGCATCTCTATCAGCGGATCGCTCAGCGCGCGACCTCTGCTGTGCGCCCGCTCGCCGCGAGCGCTTCGCCACGGGCCGCGTCGGAGCTGCTCGCCTGGGGCTTTTCGCCGCGTGACGTGGGGTGCGAATTCGGCAGCAGTGCCTCGACGGCGGACAGCGCGCGCATTCCTAGGCGAAATATGACCGCTTCACCCGTCTTGACGAACATGCCGACAAACAGGCCCAGAACGGGCAACCAAACTACTTCTGTTCGCCGATTCGAGGTCCAAATCAGCCAGAAGAACGCGAATGTGAATAGGATAGCCTCACCCACGCGAAAGAAGGCGCCGCTCCAAAAGGCGTGCACGTCGAATGGTTCAGTGCGAAGAGGTTCAGTCGGAGTCTTGCCCGTTTGGGCGTCTGACCAAGTCGTTGGCGGCGTCGGCGCGCTCAGCGGCGGCGTGCCGGCGCTTTCGGGCGCCGCGGGGTCGAGCATCGCGAAGCTCGCGTCCGTGGACGACTCAATCAACCGTGGGCGCTTACTGCGCACCTGATTGACCACGTAAAACGATGCGCCGAAGAGCGACATCATCGTGGACAAAGAGAGCAGGAAGAACAGGGCTCGCTTGCAAGTATCGCGAATGGTCAGGCACTTGGCCTGGGCGCTGGCCAAGAGTTCCCGCGCGTCAGCCCGCGCTAGCTGGCCCGCGACCAGCGCTTCTTCGGCGGCGGTGAGTTGCCCACGCGCAGTTTCACAGCCACTTTGCCCGGCGTTCTCCGTGAGGGCGGGCGCACAGGCACGCGCGAGCTCCTGTTCTGCCCTGACCCTGACGCGCTCCGCGCTGGCCAGCTTGCGTTCCGCCGACTTCACGTCGTCGACGGCCTTCTGGCGAGCCTTTTCGGCGTTCACTTCGTGATCCGGGTTGCTCGCTTCGAGCAGCGTCGACGCAGAAAATCCGAGACCGCCGTCGAGCGCCAGGCTGCTAGTTCCCACCGCGTTGCAGAGCCCGAGCACCAGCAGCAAAAAGGTTAGCCCGATCATGTGCCGGCCGTAGGCCTCGCAGTCGTTGCAAGCTTTTGGCAGGCGCCGCAGCGTTTGAAGGAGCCATGCCACACAGCCCACGTCCACCAAGGCTCCGAGCCCAACCAGGCCGAACGCAATGTCCTGTCGAGCGCTGGCAGGGCTGAAGAGCTGTGCGATGCCCAGGGCTACCAGCATCGATCCGAGCGTCAAAAGGCCGAGGCTGGCGATTAGGCCGGGTCTCAAGTCGGGCAACAGGCTTGGCTCAGCGGCGACCGGCGTGGGACTCGTGGTTGAGTTGGTTGACATGACTTGCTCGACCCCATCCATGTGCGGCAATCGGAGTCGCGCGTTCGGGGTTCCCCGGCCTAGCGCAAATCCGATCACCCACGATATCCGGTGATTGCGAAGTCATGGAATAGGCAATTCTTCTATTCGGGCCCCTCGGGTTTTCCGAAATGGCGAGCCCCGCCGGCCAGACCCGTGCGCGCCGGGCGATTCGCGTGCCTGCACCCGCACGCGGTCGCCCGACGTTCCCTGACTACTCGCCGCCTGCTACCAGGTGTTGCTGGCCGTGTACTTGAGCGACGTCGTGGTGTTGTCCGTCCACGTTGCCGTGCGATACCAGGTGTTGGGTGAGAGCTGCTTCGACGTTCCGCCTTGGTTCGTATTCTCGTAGAGGGTCCAGGTGTCGCCGTAGGTGCGGATCGACGACACGGTGTTGTCGAAGCCGAGGTTGGCCAGATTGTTGAGCGCCGTTGCCGGCGAGTTTTTCGAAAGGACCACCGCTCGTCCGCTCAAATCGGCATTGGCAAAGAGCAGGATCGGGTTCAGGAGCGGAAAGGCGTCGACCAGGATTGCTTGTGCCGACGAGGCGTCGTTGTCCGGCCCGCCCCACGCGGCCGGTGTCGGGTAGAAGCCGTCGCGATTGGGTCCCCCCCAGTTGCTCACGGCATAGGGATTTCCGCCATAGTTGGTGTTGCTGTAAAGTTGCCATAGCTTCCCCATCACGATCAGTGAGGATACGTGATTGTCCCACCCTGCCGGCAGTGTCGGGCTGTCGGCGGTCAACGTGATCGAGCTGCCAGTGAAGTTCTGGCCGTCGAAGAGCACCAGCGCGACTCGCTCGCTTGCCGACGGCACGGGCATCAGCGACGAGACCTGATTGTCGACGCTCTCGCCCCAGTTCGTGTAGCTCGCGTAGTCACGCGGAACGACGCCCCAAGCGGGCGCGGCATAGTTCAAAAGGTCGTAGAAGATGAAGGGCGCCCCCCGAACCTTGGCGGACGAGAAGGTGTTGCTGTTCGCTCCCAGATCCGGGATAGACATATTGGTGGACCACGAACCACCGCCGAAGCTGGTGTTGGGATAGAAGCTCACCAGGTTGTCGCCGCCGACAGGCGCCTTAGACTTGACCGTGTGCGTCCAACTCCAGCCATTGGCGGCCGGATTGCTGACTACCAGCGAATAGTCCATCATCGTGGCGCCGGAGTTAAATAGCGGGTTCGCCAAGCTCAGTTGGTCGGGCACCGCACCGCTCGCGTCCGCGTAGCCCTTGACCACGAGGAAGTGGCCGCCGCCGCTGTTCCAGCCCCAGCGAATGATGAAAGGCCGAGAAGCGTCGAGTTCGGTCTTTGCTAGCGCGTAGCTGAGCGAGGACGTGACGTTCGTGGTGGGAACGGCGTGCAGATTGAGCAGCGTAGCCATCGACTCGCTCGTGCCGTACATGCTGTTCGAACGATTGCAGCCGACCACCCCGTCGTTATCGTTGTTTCCGTTCGGCTGCAGGCAGCAGTTGGTGGCGCCGAAATAGCCCGTGTTGGCGTTGCGGGCCGTCTCGGCAAGCTCGCATTGGTCGGAAAAGTGCTTGTCGTAGAAGCGCAGAATCATTTGGCTGCTGGCGGCCCAGCACCAATTGCTACGCTCTTGGTAGTGGAGTTCCAGGGCGAGGGATTTGCTGGCGGCGCGAGCGCGCGGTTCGAGCGAGGTGAACGCGGCGGCTGCACACAAGGACGCGAGGATCAGCTTTTTCATCTATTCATTCCTGAGGTGGCGAGTGGCATGGTCGCGTAGCCGATCAGGGTCCACGAAGGACCTGCTTCAAGGCATTCAAGTTCAAGGCGCGAGGGAGCGCGCCGCTCACTGGCCGGGCTTCGAGTTTGTCGGCGAAGGCCATGCGCGCCGTCTCGAGCGCGTGCACTTGGAGTAACCGCGGGTCGACCACGGTGTTTAGGTCGGCATTGTAGCTCGCGAAGTCGGCTTTATGCGTGTACGAGCGCAGAATGGACCGCGTGTGGATTTTGACCCCGACCGTTCCAACATAGGCCTTCTCCTGTCCAACCAACTCGCGTGCCAGCAGCGCGCTGCCGAACGAGAACGCCGCGTAAGCGGCATCCTCGGTCGCCCGCACGCTGATGAAGGCGCGCATCTCGTCGCCCACGTTGACGGGTACCATCCAGATGTCGTGAGGCGTAGTTTCGCCGCTGTCACTCAGCACGAACAGCTCGTAGGCGGCGCCGAGCTCTGCGGCGCCGAACTCTGCTCGGCTGGTGAACCCGTAGTCGGCTTCTTCCCCCGTCGGGATGGCGTCCAAGTAGAATCGCAGGCGGACCCGCGCAGCATCGCGGATCAATTGATCGCGCAGGACCTGACTCGCGCGCTGGCTCGGCGAGCGCAGATCGGCATTGGCTTTGAGCTCCGCGACGCTGGGATTCTCCAGAGCCCCAGCGTTCAGTGTCGCTAGCGCTGCCGGTGGGCTGGCGACAGCCGTCGATTGCGCCTCAGTGACGTCGACTTCACTGGTTTGGCAAGCCGCGAGCACGGCTGCCGCGGCCATGCTGGCCGCAATTACGCTTAGGGCCGTGCGGCCCGTGTTCCGATTCATCATGTCGTTCCCTCGCAAGAGTGGGTCGGTCGCCGGGAGTGCTCCGGCCGAGCGCCACAGAGCAAAACTCAGACCACTCGTCGTTCGCGCCGCTGCACCGCGTTTGCCGCGGTGGACACCCGAGATCGTCGCAGAATGCGCGCCCGCTCTGTCTGCCCGAGTTGCGCGATTTGCGCGACTTCCCCGAGTTGCGCGAGGTCGCGTCTCTGCGGGTCACGATCATCAACGTGGAACTTGCTACACGCGCAGTGCCGTCGCGCAGGAGCAGCCGCGGCACAGACGTCTGGAGGTGTTGACGCAGTGCCGCCGCTCGACGACCCGCTATTGGGGGAAGGCGCGCCCTTCGGGGTCGAAGCGACAGATCAATGTGGGTCCTGGAGCCATCAAGCCAGTGAAAGGCTTGAGAGCACGCCCCTTGAGGCTGAGCTTCTGATCGCAGCGATACTGATCGATCAGGGTGCGCGGCCACATGGCTGGCGCGTCGCGCGCTGGACGGGGGGGCACCTGTACGACCACGAGAGAATAGTAGTCTTGCGCGAGGCGCTGCTCGAGATCGGGCACGCGCGCCTCGGGGCGCTTCTGAAAGCCGAGCTCCCAATAGCCGTTCGAGTGATACGACGGCGATTTCCCGGCCAGCACAGCGAGCCAGGGCCGATCCGGTACCAACACGGGCCCAGGCGTCTCGCGCAGCAGCGTCACCAACTGCCGTCCGGCGGCGTAGTCGTCAGGCGTCGGTATTTGAGGTCGCGGATCGTAGAGTAGCCAGCCGAGCTGCAGCGCGAGCAGCGGATAGAGCAGCCGGCGTTCGAGTTCGGAACCACGCTCCGCGATCCGATGCGCGCCCACGGCGGCCGGGATCACCGCGAACACGTAGGTCGTGAGCAAGTTGTTCGACCAACCCCCCGGGCGCGCCCACGCGGCGAGCGTTGCGAGGCAGCCGATCGGCGTGGCAAGGGCCCAGGTTTCGCGCGCACGCGCCAGGAGCGAGGCGCCGCGCCAAATGCCGTCACTCCCGATCAGCGCGAACACCAGAAACAAGGGTACCTGCGAAAGCAGCACGAGTACGAGTCGCGCGACTTCCCAGGGTTGGTAGGGTTGTCCGCGCGGCACATCGTTCATGAAGAACCCAAACCAGCCGTCGCTGAGCTTCTGAGACCACCAGAAGTCGACGCCAAGCAGCGCGACACACAGCGCGACAAAGCCCAGCACGGCCGTGCGGCTCTTGGGATAGAGTAGCGGCGGTACCAGTACGAAAAAGGGTAGCGCGAGCTGCTTCGTCTTATAAGCGAGCACCAGGCATAGCCCCGAGCCGAGCGCGGCCCAACGCGCCCGCGTCGCGTATTTCGCCACACAAAGGCCGGCCAGCAGCAGCGCGAGGAACAGAGAATCGACGCGCGCGAGGTCGTACCAAAACCCGGTCACCCCGTAGAATGAGAACACGGCGAGCCCAGCGAGCACAGCCCAGGATCGACTCTGCGTCTCGCGCCCCACCGCGTAGCCCACGAAGGCCGCGCAGGCGAGCGTGGCCGTGATGCTCACGCTGCGCGCGAGCGGTAGTGAGAGCCCAAAGATCGCGCCGAGCCCTGCCACGAGCGCGGAGTAAGCGGGTTGATACGGAAAGGGAATGTGATCGGCGCTCGGTTTGCCGAAGGGAAATCGACCGTTCAGCATCTCGAAGCTGTGGATGAGCTGCCCGCCTTCCATCCACTCGACGTCGTATGGGTACGCCCTCCGACTCAGCGCCACGCAGAGAAACAGTGCCGCGTGAAGCGCGCCGAGTGCGAGGCACAGCGCCAGCAGCGGCTGCTTGGAACGAACGCCTCTTTCCGGAATTCCCACCGTGAACGCCTCGACCCTGGCCACAAATAGCGAGGGAAGCGCGGGGACGCAAACCGAGGTGCCAGCCTCCCATTGAGCGCGACCTCCTGATCGACTCACGCGCGCGGTTCCGAAGTCACGCGCATTCTCGGGTTCGGCGACACTTCGCCCCGAAAATCTCGTGACATTCGTGACACGAATGTGGCATTTCAGAGTCAGATGCGTGCGGGCGAGCAAACCCTGGCGGAGCCTGATTCCAGGTCCACTCCTGGCCGCCCGCTCACCCCCTTAGCGCCGAGCAGCGCGGCCTTCCTGGGCTTTGCCTTCGGCGGGCTCGTCAACGCCGTGCTGATTGCCGCCGCGACCCCGCCTTGGCGGGAGGGGCAGGCGTTGGTCCACTTGGCGGACTTTGGGGCGTTCGTCTGCGTCGGCTTCGCGGCGGGCGTCGCGGTCGAGATCTGGGCTCGCTTCGGAGCGCAGCGCCGCAAGGCCACGCTCGGCGTGAGCTTGGTATTTGCGTATGGCATCGCTTGGGTGTTGTTGCGGGATGACGTCGAGCACTTCAGTCAACGGCACTCCGGCGCGCTTCCTGCGTCGCTGATTCTGGCCGCAACGCTGCTTGCGATCTCGCTCTGCGTCCCGGCAGCGATTGCGTGCGGATGGTGGCTTCAGCGCTCTTCCCTGCGGCGCTGGGCGGGGCTCGGCGCTGCCTGTGGCGGGCTCCTCGCCAACGGGAGCTTCCTGCCAGCCGACTACTTCGGAATTCACCTCTACCTTGCATGGGCCAGCGTAACGCTGGCTGCCGGCTCGCTTTCCGGCTCGGCTAGCGCTCGGCTCGCGCGCGTCGCACCAGCTTGGAAGGAGCTGTCGAACGCGAGTCGAATCGGGCTCGCCGCCGTGTTTCTCGCGGGGCTCGTGACGTTGTGTTGGGTGCCGCTTCCGGCGCGGGTCGCCGTGTCGCTGATGCGCAACGACGGTGCCGTCTTTCATCGCGTGTTCGGCACGCTGCGGGGCAGCCTGCGGAGTTCAGCGCCGCGCGGTTCCGCGGATCTGGGGGAGTGGTTCCGGAGTCGCAGCTATTTGCCTCCGATCCCTGCGCGCGGGCCGCGCCTGATTCCAAAGAACGCCATCGTGATCCTACTGACCGTGGACGCGCTGCGCGCGGACGTGATCAACTCGAGGCAGTACGACCGCGAGCTGCCAACTTTCGCCAAGCTCCGCGACGAGAGCGTTTGGTTCTCCGAGGCTCGCGCCGCCGCCACACTGACCAAGCTCTCGATCGGCGCCCTATTTACGGGCACCTATTTCTCGCAGCAATATTGGACCGTTCGCGAGGGCTTAACCGACCATGTGCTGAACCAGGACCGCTCGCTTCGCTTCACGCAGTTGTTGCAACAGATCAACGTGCGCACCTTGAATTTTCGCAGCATCCAGTGGATTGCAAACGAGAACGGCTTCGTGCGCGGCTTCGACGAAGAATTCTACGTTCCGTACCCCAAATCCAAGAACATCTATACGCCCTCCCCAGAAGTGTTCGGCGAACTCTTGCCGCGCATCGCAGGGCGTGACGACCAACCGGCCTTCATTTTCTCGCACTTGGCGGATGCGCATGCGCCTTATTCGACGGGCCGAGTGCGGCGGGGCTCGCAGTTCGATCGCTACGTCTCGGAAGTCCAGGTTGTCGACCAACAGCTCGCACGGCTTCTGGAGGTGATCAATCGGCCCGGCCTTCGCGAGCGCACGCTGCTGGTCCTCTCCGCCGATCACGGCGAGGCCTTCGGTGAGCATGGCAAGCACACGCACGGCAACAGCCTGTACGACGAAACGTTACGCGTCCCGCTGCTGATTCGCCTTCCGCACCGCACGTCGCGGCGTGTGGACACCCGCGTCAGCCTGCTCGATATTGCTCCAACGATTTTGGACGCGCTCCACCTGAGCACCCCTGGGCACTTCATGGGCCAAAGTTTGGTCCCGTTTCTACGCGGGGAAGTGCCGCGTTTGACCCGCCCCATCGCCGCCGAAACGCGGCGCATTCAGGCCCTCGTCGCGGAGGACGGCTTGAAGGTGATCGTCAACGAGCGTGAGGACAGTATCGAGCTTTACAATGTGGTCCACGACCCATCCGAGCTCAACAACCTGGCGGACTCCAAGGCGCTCCTAGCGCGCCCGCTCGCGCAGCTACGGCAATTCTTCGCGGTGCACCGCCTGAACCGCCCGGGCTACGAGCCCCCTTATGTGCGCTGAAGCCGGACGACGGTGGGGTCGCTGCCGGGCGCGCACTTTCAAGTGATGCGCGCCGACACGACCGACGAGTGCCGTGAGCGCGCGAAGCGAGTTTGCTTTCGCTTCGCGCGCTCGGCTGCGC
>JAEUAF010000040.1 GCA_019695485.1 Sorangium sp. | reverse complement strand
CAGATGCACTTTCTGGACGCGCTGTCGACGCTCGATCAAGCGGAGCTCGAGGCGCGCATCGCGGTCGAGCGCGCCGAGCTCGGCGCGGCGCGGTGAGCCACGGCGCGGTGAGCGCGCCGAGGCGCGCGACGCGAATGGGGTGAGCGCGGATCAGCCGATTTTCGGCAGCGGACGCGCTTGCCGTTCCGTGATACGAGTCGGTCGGACGCGCGGGAGGCTTGGTCATCGAATGTTCGACCTTCACAGAATCCGTAACCCCGACATCTTCCGCATTTACGGGGTGACCCTGTTCGTGGGGTTGGCGTACGGGATCTCGATCTCGCTCACTGCCATTCATCTCGATGCGCTCGGCTTTGGCAAGGAGGACATCGGGACGCTGGCGGCCTGGTTTGCGGGTGGTCTGGTGACGGCGTCGATTCCGATGGGCGCGCTGATTCGGAAGCTTTCGGCGCAGCGGGTGCTTTCGCTCGGGCTGGTGGGCTACGCGGCGTGCATCACTTTGTTCCCGTGGCTGCGCTCGTACTGGTCGCTCGCGGGTATTCGTTTTCTGGATGGCGCCTGCTCGGTGTCCGTCTGGGTCGCGAGCGAGACCTTTCTGCTTGCGCTGGCGGAGGCCGAATTCAAAGCCTTCACGACCAGTCTCTATGCGATCGCGCTCGCCATCGGCTACGTGGTGGGGCCGCTCGCCGCACGCGCGATCGCGGCCGTCGCGCCGCTGACGGTGGCGTTCGCCGTGGCCGGAGCGCTGGCTTTGGGTGCGGCTCTGTATGCTTCGTTGGCGCTGCGCGCACGCGCCGCCATTCGCGGCGAAGCCCACGCGCACGAGGCGCGCGCGGCGAGTTCGAGCTTGAGCATCTTGCGCAAGATCAAAGTCTCCTGCTTCGCAGCGTTTTCGTACGGCTACTTCCAGGCCAGCGTGGTGCTGTTTTTGCCGCTCTATTTGATGGAGAGTAAGGGCATCACGCGCGCGCAGACCATCGTGATCCCCGCGTTTTTCGCGGCAGGCATGCTTTTGTTCTCGAATTTAGCCGGTCGCGGCGGCGATCGCTTTGGGCACCTGCTCGTGATGCGCGCGCTGGCGGTGGTCGGCACGACCATGATCTTCGGCTTCGTGTTCTTGGATTCGTACGCCCTGATGTGCGCGGCCGTGTTCACGGCTGGGGCGAGTCTCGCCGCGATTTCTCCGGTGAGTCTGGCGCTGCAGGGCGCGCAGTGCGACAGCGCGGACTACAGTCGCGCGACGGGGCTCTACAACACGTTTTACGCGGCGGGCATTCTGCTCGGACCGCCGGTGGCGAGCCGCTTGTTCGCGATTTCCGGGGGCGCGTTGATGCTCTATCACTTGGCCGCGTTGTGGGCCGGCTTCATCGTATTTTCGCTGGTCTTTTGGCGAGATGATCCGCGCGCTCGCGCGGAGCTTCGTCCCGCGGCGTCGCTCGAACAAAGCGAGTGAAGCGGCGCGCGGCGCGCTCTCGGCTCGGGAGCGTGCGGCGCTAGGGCAACGGCACTGGCACTACGTGCCCCACGCCCGCACCCGCGAGAACATTGCTGCGCACGGCGTCCGGCGTGGCATCTGCCGTGTAAGCGTAGTGGTCGGCCGGGGTCCAGTCGGCGGGGCCGAGGAACGGCGTCGTGCCAGCTTGTGCGGTGTTGCGCGCGTTCACGAGGCTGGCGGCGGCTTGATTCAGGTCCACCGCTTGCCCCGAGAGCCAGGAGCCGACGTCGGTGAAGCGCTGCGCCCAGGCGTCGAAGTTGACGCTGAGTAGCGAGCTCGCAGTGGCGCCGTCGATGTCGAACGCGTTGCGCTCCGAGTAGATCTCCGAATTGTAGCCGAGGCCGAGCGCGTAGCCGAAGTAGTACTCTTGCGTGTAGTCGGTCTTCTCGGGCCCCACGTAGTAATTGTTCAGCACGTGCACGCGACCGTTGCGAACGCGCGGCATGCGCTGCTGCACGTAGCTGATTAGATTGTGGTGGAAGGTGATGTCGTAGCTGCCGTCGGCCGAATCGGTGGCGCCGACCAACATCGCCTTATTGTGGTTATAAAACTTGTTGTAGGAGAGCGTGATGAAGTCGGCGCCGTTCTTGATGTCGAGCAGGCCGTCGTACATCTTGTAGTGCGTCTTGTCTGGGTTCGTGCCGGCGAAGTCGGGCCCGTCGGTGAACTCCGAGTGGTCCACCCAGACACGGCTCGTGTTGTCCAGCGTGAGGCCGTCGGGTTCGGCGTTCCAGGCGCAGTAGTCTCTGTCGGGCACGCTCGCATCACAGGCTTCGAAGCTTGGCCAAAAATCGGTCGCGCTCACGATGCGCAGATTTTGAACGATCACGTTCTCTTGCCCGCGGAACATCAGCCAGCCGCCGTCGAGCGTGGGGGGCTCGCCGGCGTCGCCGGGAATGCCGAGCACCGAGATGTCGCCGCGCTCGACTTTGGCCTGAATCACCGTTTGCTGACAGGCAGCGCCGCTATCGGTGCCGCACAACGGATCCGATGCTTCGTAGTCGGCCTGCGTCATGGCGTGGCCGAGATCGTTTTCGTTCGCGTGGAGGATCCCCTTCACGTAGATAATCAGCGGGTATTTCTTCCAGCCGCCGGTGACGCCCGCGTGCACCTCCCAGCTCGACCACTCGGGCGGATTTGGGCGCGTGTCGCTGTTGGTCTTGTCAGACTTCTTCGCGCGGTACAGGCAGTCGCGCAGCACCTTCATGCTGGTGGCGGTGCAGGTCATCACGGGGTAGGCGCCGATCGGGACGGAGCCGCCCGTGGGCGCACCCGCTGGGTGTTGCGTGGCCCAGCCGATCAGGTCGCCTGTCGGCGCCGGGTTCGGCGCTCCTGCCGCGCTGCCGCCCGAGCCGCTCGGGGCGCCCGCGCTGCTGGTCCCGCCGCTGCTACTGCTAGTCGTGCCCCCGTTGGCGCTCGTGCCGCCGCTCGCGGGCGCGCCGCCCGTCGACGCCGGGGATGCCGTCCCGCTCCCGCCGAACGCGGTGAGCAGGCCCAACACGGCGCCAGCGCAGGCGCACCTCAATCTAGGTTGAGCTTGAGTCGAGGTCGAAGCGAGCGAACGGCGGGGGGCTTCCGAGATTGGCATGATCGTGGGAGCCGTGATCGGCGCGCGACGCAGTGGCTCGACCTAGCTCGTAGCTTGGGGTCCCGCTGACGGCTCAAGCTGGGGCCGCGAAGCGGCGGGGGCAGCGCTTGCCGTGTGACGGAAACTTGCAGGACTCACGCGAGGGCTGTCGCGAATCCCAGCAACTTCGGCGTGGATGCGACCGATGGGCGGCCCGAACCATGACGAATCCAGCGACCTCGGCCCACTTCTTTAGCCCCAATGCCGTCATTGCCCGAAAACTCGCCGAGCCGGAGCCCGCGGCTGCCCCGACCGGCGCCTTCGGGGCGCCCGCTGCCGGCTTCGAGCCGCACTATGCTCGGCATCTGCCAAACATGCAGGCGCTGCCCGCGGCGGAGCTCTTTCCCGTGACAGGGGATGTGCGGGCGCTCGTCGCCGAGGTGTTGGCGCCACGGGTTCCGCTCGAGCAGCTGCTGAGAGGCGTCGCGCCTGCGCTTGCTCCGCGCGTGCGCGCGCGGCTCGGTGATCTCGAGTCGCTGGCCATGGCGATGGCACACGCGGACACGCTCTACTGCGCGGCGCGTCGACCGCACGAGGCGCTGCGACTTCTGGTCGCTGAAGGGCGCCGGCTGCGCACGGCTTGGGGCCTTGGTCTCAGTTCCGCGAAAAGCATTCTCCCTTGGCGGTGCGATCCGGGGGCGGCGTCGCTCACCTGGTCGGATGATGCGTGGGGCGTCTCGCGCGACCTCGAAGCGCTCTGTTTGCGCGCGCGCTCCGCGATTTCCGTGGAACAGAAGCGTGGCTTCGCCAAGCCGTCGCAGCTCGTGGAGCTCGGTGAAGCGCTCGAGCAGCTGGCGGGGGCGATCGTGCGCGCGGCGCTGCTCGTTGCGGAGGGCGCGGCGCACGCCTCCCAAGCGGAGGATCTACGCAGACGGGCCTTCTCGCTGTTCATGCAAGTGTACGGGCCTGTTCGTCGCGCGCGCCAAGCACGCAGCGTGCACAGGGATGCGCCCACGCCCATTTTCGGATCGCTGATGGGTTCGCACGCTCAGCGCTGAATGCGATCTTCGCGCGTAACGAAAAAAGCGGAGCTCGACGGCGCCAACGCGTGCTCGGCCTGATGGAGCTTTCTTTCGCGCGCGGCAAGGATCTTTCGCTATGCGCCCCGCGTGGCTGTGACGCGAGAAAATCTGACAGGCGAGTTGGCTGACGGCACTCAGCGTCAGCAGATGTTCAAGCGTCGAGCCTTGGCGCCCGTGGCGTTTTTGTGTGTCGCGGGCGCCCTTTCGAGTTGCGGCAATAGCGCCTCGCGCACCGACACCGCGGTGGCCGGAGGCAGCACTGCCGGCGGCGCGTCCGCTACGGGTCTTGGTGGCGCTGCGGCTGGCAGAGGCGGTATGGCGAGCGCTGGCGCGCCTGGAAGCGGCGGCGCGGATGGTGGCAGTCACGCAGGGACGATCGGCGCCGGGGGCAGTGTTGGTGGCGTTAGTGGCATCAGTGGCGCTGGTGGAAGTTCCGGCACTGTCGCCGTCGGCTCGGGTGGAGCCGCGAGCGGTGGCGCTTCACGAGGGGGTGCGTCGGCGAGCGGCGGATCCGCGGGAAGTTCGAGTTCGTCTGCCGGCGCGGG
>JAEUAF010000645.1 GCA_019695485.1 Sorangium sp. | reverse complement strand
CCGCCGCTTGCGCCGCCACTGCCGCCGGTGCCAGTGCCGCTGATCGTCGGACACGCGGTCTGGGTGCCGCCGGTGAGGGTGACGTCGTCCAAGGTGACGTCCACTGCGTACGCGGTCGCAGTTCCGGACCACGGGAATTGCCACTGAAGGCCGATGATGTCTCCCGGGCTGGTGGTCGCGCTCCAAGCCGTGGGCATGCCGCCCGTGATGTCCGCCCAGGTGACGCTGACAACCGTCGGTGTCGCGGGAATCGCAATACCGCTCTTGCCTGGGGCGATGCAGGTGTTCCAGGGCATCGTCGCGTCGGTGGCCGTGCAGCCACCCTTCTTCGCGGTGGTGTCAGCCTGCCAGGGGTAGTCCGAGTTGGTTTGCGGCTGGAAGTCGATCGTGTTCGCCGTCCCAGCCATGCCACTGAGTTTGAACGAAACGCCGGTGAAGGCGCTGAGGCTCGAGCAGGACGAGAACCAGAGATTGAAACCGTGGCCGTAGCCGGTCACCATGCCGGTGACGTGGATGGCGCCGGTGTTCGTGGTGTCGCGCGTGATCCCCGCGCCGAACACGGAAATGCCGCCCGTGAAGTCGCCCGTGCCCCAGACCTGGCTGCTGCCGGTGAGGAAGTCACTGATCACGCTGCACGTGGCCGCCTTGCCCGCACACGCGTAGGGGCCGGCCGCACTCGCGCCTGCCGCGCCCGCCGTGCTCGTTCCCGCCGTTCCGCTGCCGCCCTGACCGGTGGTGGTCGTGCCACCTTGACCGGTTGAGGTCGTGCCGCCCTGTCCCGTCGTCGTGCTGCCACCGGTGCCGGTGCTCGTCGTACCGCCCTTCGGGGTCGTCGTGCTGCCACCGGTGCCGCCGTTGTTGTCGCTGCTGCTGCCGCAAGCGACCATGAACGCGACGCTGCCGCACAGCGTTGCGAGACCAAAACCACCAATCCAAGCACGGGTACGCATCATCACGAGCCTCCGAGCCCTAGGGGCTCACCATTAGTTTGCAAACGAGTTCGCGCTCTGGCTGCTCCGGCTAGCTTTTCGCTGCGCTGGCCCCTTGGCGCTCGCGCTCGAATTTGCCCCGAATGGCCTGCGGGTCAAGCCGAAATCACGCTCCGGAATGGCCCAGGGGCCCCCGCCCCCGAAGAAATCCGGCCTGGAACCGCTCCCGGTTCGGCGCTCTCGCCAGTTCTTGGCCGAAAAACTCCTGCGATTGCAGGGATCTTCAGTTGATTGAAAAACTCTTGGATACGGTTACGGCACTACCCGAGAACGGCGGGACGTGCGCTTTGCGGAATAGCGATGCGACGCAGCCGCCCACTGAGGTACCCGCGAACGCGCCGCCATCCACGTTGGCTGTCGTCACGCGACCGCTCGGCGCAAATGTCACCGTGACGCGTCCGGAGCCCGTGGGACCGCCGAGCTTCTTGCAACTCGGGGCTTGTCCAGCCGCCGCGCTGAGCGCAGAGACCGCCGAAGCTTTGCTGAAGGGCTGCTCGGCTGCGGGTGCAGCCGCGGGCGGTTTCTCTTCCACCACCTTCTTCTCGTCCTTCTTGGCGGCGTCTTTCTTCACGATGGCGCCGGCCGGTCCGGTCGCTGGAGCGCCGGCCTTGGCAGGCTCGCCCGAAGCGGCGGGCTTTTCTTCTGACTTCGCGGATGCAGCTGCAGCGGCGGCCCTGGCCTTTTCGGCTTCGGCCTGTTTTTCTTGCTCGGCGCGCTCGGCAGCGGCTTTTGCTTTTTGCTCTTCTTCGCGAGCCTGGCTGACTGCGGCTGCAGCGGAGGCGGCTGCGGCGAGTGCGGCTTCCTCTTTGCTCTTGGCGCTCATCGTGAAGGCGGCCGCGCCGCCGCCGATGATGAGCAGCGCGATGATCACGACCGCGATCATCCCTTTCTTGGAGCTCCGCGCTTCGGGCATCGCCGCGCCCGGCGCGAAGGACTCGACGATCTTCGGTTTCGGGGGTTCGGGCGGAGCGGGCGCCGTCAGCAGCGCGCTGTTGTCCGCAAGGCTAAACATCGCGCCGCCGCCGCCGAAGCTACCGGCATTCGGCCCACCGAGGCCGAACGGATCGTCCGCCGCCGCGCGCGCGTTCCCCTTCTTGGGCGGTTCTTGCTTAGGCGCTGGGCCGGCGAACCCGGCTTTCAATGCGTCGAGCGAAAACAGAACGGAGTTTTCGTTACGCGCTCCGGTCGGTTTGTCGTCGACCACCGCAGTGGCACCCGGCGGGCGCCCTGGCTGGCGTCCCGGTGCGGGCATCGCCACTTCTTCGTCCGCGCCGGCACTCGCCGCAGCACCGAACAGATCGGCGCCGGCTGGTGCGCGGCCGCCACTCACGCGCGCTGGCGGGCTCGCGGAAGCGGGGCGAGCAGCGGGCGTCTGCGAGGGCTTCGCGTTCTTTGGCTTCGACCCCGCCTTGAGCAAGCTCGCGAGCTCGGCCGACTCGAGAACTGGTAGCCAATCCGCCATACCCTCGCGCCACACGAAGGCGTCGGTGGTCACGAGTCCGCTCTTCCAGCCGTCGACAATTTCCTGCGTGGACAGCGTTCGCTGGTCTGTCTCGCTCAGGTTGACCGACCACTTGCCATCGTTGCTCGGCGGAGGAGCACTGATGCTCGGCGCCCCGGTGTCGATCGGAATGGTTGCGTCGACATCGGCGGCATTCGCCGCCTCTGGCGGGGTGGACGGCCCTGCGCTTTCCTGCTGGCCGTCGACGACGATCGCGGTGCCGCAGCCCTTGCAGCGGATCTTCACCTTCCTGCCGCGGACTTTGTCGTCGGCGATCGTGTACTTGGCTCCACAGGACTCGCACGTAATCTTCATCGTTCCTCGCGGGCGTATCGGATCAAAACGGAGGATTCGGCCTTTGGGAAGCCGACTTCTAGGGTATCTCGGTGGGAAAGTTCTAGCCGAGGACGCGGGGACCTTAGCAAAATCCGAGCGCTTTGGGGCCCCAACCTGTAGCCCCTAGGCCCCTCAATTCACCGGCACCAAGGCCGCACCGCACGTGCCACAGAACTGGCTGTCGCCGGGGAACTGTGTGCCGCAAACTGGGCAAATCTTGCGTCCAACGGCTGCGCCGCTGCGCTTTTCCGGCATCGCCAAGGCCGGCACCAGGGGCTCCTGGTGCTTCGGGCAAACACTGACCCCTGGGTCATAACCCTGGCCACATACTGGGCAGACCCCTCCGGCGGGGCCAATCGCGGCATCCGCCGAGAAGGCGATCAGGCGGTTCCCATCCGAATCGCAGAACTCAGCGCCCGACGGATACTCTTCCCGACAAGTCGGGCAGATCTTGCCGGGGCGATGCGGGGCGACGCTCGACGCAACCGGCGAACTCGGGCGGATGGTGCGAGTGCTGGGGGCCGCCGACGTTCGACGACCGCGGGCCACGATCACCAGGCCGAGCACGCCGAGCGCGAGCGCGAGTCCTCCCACCACCGCGACGAACGCTACCTTCTTTGCGTGCGCCTCGTCCTCTGCAACCCCCGAACGCGAGCCTAAAGTGCTTGAGGCGATGCGCGCTACGGCGGCTTCGCTCGACTCGCCCTCGGCGTTGAAATCACCCTGCTTGGTGAGGGCGTCGTAGCGGTCCTGAGAGACGACTTCGACCTGCACGGAGACCGAGCGGTCGCCGATTGTGGCCTGAACCCGACCGAGCGCTTCGGGCGCACTCGGTGCGACCGTGACTTTGCCCGACCCCGCAAGCTGCAGAAACGTGCCGCCCGCGACGACTTGCCAACTCGGTGCGATCGAGAGCGGGCAATTCGCAGCGTCCACCACGCTCGCGCGGAACGTGAATTCTTCACCCGGGCGCATCAACTTGCGCGAAGGGCGCACTTCGAGGCGCTCGGGCAGACCGGTAGTTTTGCAGCGCGCCTCGCGCACTGGTTTGGGCTCTGGAATCGGTGCGGGCGCGCTGGTGGAAGCCGCCGGCTCCGCCTCGCCCTCGCGCTGGATCAGCGTGAGGGTGCGTGTCCGTCGCACGCTGGCGGTGCAGTTCTGGCCCTGAATGACGAACTGGTATTGTCCGGTCTCATCCAGGTTGATGCGCGTGTCGGTGGCGCTCAAGTTGGTGACGAGCGAGGCCTGCCGTGGGTCGCCCGCCGCCGTCTTGCACTTCGTTTGCCAACCGCGCGCGCCGCCTTTGTGGCTCGTCCGGGTCAGACCTGGAAATTGCTCCCAGCACTCCGTGGTCGAGAAGTTACGACCCGGAAACGTAATACTGAGTTCGCTCCCGGCAGTGCTCACCGTGACGGTGCCGCCTGCCGCGCTCCCGCCACTCGGCTTTGGCCCACAGGCTGCGCCCCAGTCCCCAACGTTCCAATCAGACCTCAGGGGTGAAGCTGACCAGCGGCCGGCTAGCGTTGGTGATTCTGCTGACGCGACCGAGCCACCGCAAAGTGCGGCTGCAGCGAATAACAACGATGTAGTGCGAATGCGCACCTGATTTCTCAAGTCCACTGCCATTTCAGTGCGCGACCGCGCGAGGTTGCGTTGACACGGGATTTTCCATGATGCTAGCGTCCGCTACCCTGCCGGGCCCGAAGAAAATTCGACAGGTTTTCGGCAGTTGCAGAAAGGGCGAGCACGATGCGGAATGCGTTGACCCGGCGGCTTGTCTCCTCGATAGGAGGCGCTTCTTTCGCCCTTGCGGTGTCCGGTCTCGCCGGTTCTGCAGCGGCCCAGACCCGGGTAGATGAGCGAGTCCCGGCCTCCAACGGGGGCGGGATGGATACGCACTTGTTCCGCCCATCGGTGGATTCCAAGGGCTTCTTCTCGGTCAACGGTTCGGACATCTTGGGGAAAGGCGACATCAGCTTTGGCCTGGTGCTCGACTACGGCCGCAACTTACTGCGGACCCGCTCGGACGCATCACCCACTGATGCGGCCACCGGCATGCCCTGTCAGAACAACGGTTGCGCGGTGGCCAGTCAAGGCACTGGCGTCCCGGCGCTGATTCAGAACTCGTTTCAGGGCACATTTGGCTTCAATTACGGCATCGCCAACCTAGGCGTGGTCGGCGTGTCGATCCCCGTGTTGCTGATGACTGGGGATGCAGCCTATCAGATAGGCCCGAACGGAGCGCTCTACAACTCCGCGAACCTCGATCAGCAGAGCATCAGCGGCCTCAATCTTCACGCGAAGTACCGCATCACGCGTGTCGACCGTACCATCGGCCTTGCTGCCCTTCTGCAAGTCGGGATTCCGCTCGGCTCGGCCGCGCGCAACCTCGGGGCCGAGCCGGGGGCCTGGGTTTGGCCCCAAATCATCGCGGAGCACCGCTTCGGCAGCCGTTTTCGCATTGGTGCGAACGCCGGCTATCGTCTTCATGGCGGCAGCAATCCGCGCTTTCAGAACGACACCACCGGGCAGTGGCAGCTCAAGGAAGGCCACCTCGGCGGCGGCAACCTGGGCACCTTTGGGCTCGCGCTCTCCCTGCGCGCCCTCGACGCGCTCGACATCGTGGCTGAGACGTACGGCTCCTACCTGATGGACGCCAACTCCAACTCGAACCAGAAGATGTCGGAGGAAGTCGTCGGCGGCATCAAGCTGTTCATCGAGCAGAACAGCTACCTGATGATGGGCGCAGGCAGTCGCGCCTGGTCGACCGGCTACGAGGCAGCCGATGTGCGCTTGATTTTGGGCTTCGTCTACGAACCCTCGATCGGTGATCGCGACGGCGACGGCTACAAGGACGATCAGGATTCGTGCCCGGACGAGCCGGAAGATTTCGACGGCTTTCAAGACGGCGACGGCTGCCCCGAGCCGGACAACGACAACGACGGCATTCTCGACGTCGACGATCGCTGCCCCAACGTGCCGGAAGATCGCGACGGCGATCAGGACGAAGACGGCTGCCCCGAGGGCAAACCGGACGGCGACCGTGACGGCGACGGCATCCCCGATTCGCGCGACAAGTGCCCCGACGTGCCGGAAGACCGCGACGGCTTCCAAGACGACGACGGCTGTCCTGAAGCCGACAACGACAAGGACGGGATTCCGGACAAGGAAGACCAGTGCCCGAACGACGCGGAAGATCGCGACAAGTTCGAGGACGAAGACGGCTGCCCCGATCCGGACAACGACCACGATCAAATCCCGGACGTGAAGGACAAGTGCCCGAACGATCCGGAGACCTACAACGGCTATCAGGACGAAGACGGCTGCCCCGACAAGGGCAAGGTCGTGATCGAAGGCAACGACATCATCATCTTCGAGAAGGTGCAGTTCGAGACGAACAGCGCCAAGATTCTGCCCGCTTCGAATGAAATCTTGAACGCGGTGGCCTCCGTCTTGAAGGGCCATCCGGAGTTCAAGGTGATTGAGGTGGGTGGGCACGCAGATGAACGCGGCGCCGACGACCACAACTTGAAGCTCACCAAGGCGCGTGCAGCGTCTGTCATGGACGCCTTGAAGTCGCGTGGCGTGGGCGCCAATCGCCTGCTCTCGCAGGGCTATGGCGAGTACTGCCCGCTCGACGACCGCTCGGTCCCCGCGGCCTGGGACAAGAACCGCCGCGTGGAATTCAAGGTCGTGCGCACCGAGGAAGGCGACACCGGCGTCAAGCGCGGCTGCGACCGCGCGCGGGACAAGGGGATCTTCCCGCCGCAGGCGAAGTAGTCGCTGGGGCAGCGGCGGGCGTCTTTTCGAGGCGCCCGCCAAGCCCGACTTCTTCGGTGCTCTGGAGCGCCAGGCGATGTCGGGTTCGGGGCGCGTCGCCGGGGGCGCTGCCCTGCGATGCGCGAAAGCGTGATCGAAGGCGCCTCGCCGCGCATTAGGAGGGACGGGCGGCTGCTTCGCGCTGTCCAGGAGATCTCACGATGCGCGTGTGCTGGGCTCTGTTTGTGCTGGCGGCGAGCGGTGCCTGCGCGCCAACCTCCGCCACCCTGGGTACCGGCGGCGCCGCCAGCGCGGGTGCCACCGGAAGCGCTGCGCTCGGAGGGGCCAGTGTAACCGCCGCTGGAGGAATGACCGCTCAAGGCGGCGCTCAAGCTGCGGTTAGCGAGGGAGGTACCGCGATTGCGGCTGCCGGGCGCGCGAACGACGGCGGCGCGGCCGCGCGTGGCGGCAGCGCGAACGCTGCCGGCACGCTGAACAGCGGTGGCGCCGACGCGCGCGGTGGGAGTGCGGGCGCGACGGCCGGCAACTCCGCAGCTTCCGGCGGCGTCAGCGCAAACGCGGGTGGCGCTGGTCGAGCGGGAGGTGGCACCGCGATCGGTGGAAGTGCAACGGGCGGCGCGCTGAGCGCTCAGGGCGGCACGTCCGCGATGGGCGGCAGGACATCGGCGGCACTCGGAGGTGCTCAGAACGGCGGGTCTGCTGGCGTTGCTGGCTATCCTCCGCTGACGGCGAACGTCACGCTTCATGTGGCGGGTGATTCAACCGCGTGCATTTTTCCCACGACAGATCCGACCGGGCGCGTTGGCTGGGCTTCGGTGTTGCAGCAGTTCTTCGCGTCGGGCGTCACGGTGGACGACGCCGCTCAGTCGGGGCGTAGTTCCAAGAGCTTCATCGACGAAGGCTTCTGGACCTCGTTGAAAGCCAAGATACACAGCGGCGACTATGTGTTCATCGAGTTCGGCCACAACGACGAAAAGAGTGATGACCCCGCTCGCTACACCGACGCCGCCACGACATACCGCGACTACCTGACGACTTACGTGACAGAGACGCGGAGCCTGGGCGGCTTTCCAGTGTTGTTGACTCCGATTAGTCGGCGGCAATTTTCGGGCACCACGATCGTGGCGACGCACGGTGCCTACCCCGCGGCGGTGATCGCCGTCGGCCAAAAGACAGGAACCCCCGTGAGCGACATGACCGAAAAGACGCGCGTATTTCTGGAGAGCCTGGGCCCGCAAGCGACAATTCCCCTGTTTGCCACCGACGACAACACGCACTTGTCAGCGACGGGCGCGCCGCAAATTGCCAAGCTGGCCGTGCAGGGGATCCGGGAGCTGATGCTGCCCATTGCGCAGCGTTTGAAGCCCTAGCGCGTTTCCCTTTTCGTGATCGAGCGAGCCTTGGCGCGCATTACAGGGATCGATGAACACGCTGCGATCCCTAACGCGCTCGACATCACGAACTGTCGGCCTGCTGCTGTTGTCAGCGGGGCCGCTCGCATGCAGCGCGGCTGGCGACACCGCGAGCCACGACGCGGGCGGCGCGCATAGTCGCGGTGGCGCTCCTGGCACGGGCGCAGGCGGTGTCACCAACACAGTCAGCACAGGTGGAGCCGCGGGGAGTCTGCATGGTGGAAGCGGGGCCGGCGGTTTGGTTTCCGTCAACGGCGGCGCGAGCGCAGCTGGTGCTCCAGGCATCGGCGGTGCGATCAGCGCCGGTGGCGTGGCTGCTGCTGGCGGTGTGACGGCCAGCGGCGGCGCCGCGTTCGGCGGTGCGAGTGGGGGCGCTGCCACTGGCGCTTCGGCAGGCAATTCTGGCCGCGCGGGCAGCAGCTCGGGGGGAACCTCCAGCGCGGCTGGCAGCGGCGCTGGCGGGGCGCTGAGCAGTGGTGGGCGTTCGAGCAGCGGCGGCATGCCGAGCGGCGGCGCGGCGACCGCGGGCGCGACCAGTCGCGGCGGAACGAGCGGCGCCGGAGGCGCTGGGGCAGGCGGCTCGGGCGGTAGCGGTGGCGCGAGCAATCCCAATCCAACCGTTTGGCTTGCCGGAGACTCTACCGTGATGACCTACGCAGCAGGGAACACGGACGGAAACAACGGAGTCAGCATCGAAGGTTGGGGCCAGGAGATTGGCCAGTATTTCAATTCACACGTCACCATCAACAATCAGGCCATCGGCGGGCGCAGCGTGGCCTTCTTCATGTGGTCCGTGCAAAAAGACAGCAGCGGCAATTACCTGTGCGTCGACACGCAGGGCAACCCCCAGTACCAGCTGGATAGTAGCGGGAACCACGTCGACACGTCGCAATGGGCGACGATCAAGAAGGGCATGAAAGCGGGGGATTTCTTGCTGATTCAGTTCGGAACCAACGATGAGACCCACACCTGCCCGCGCTACGTGTCGCTGCCAGACTTCGAAACGGACTTCGGGGTCATGGCCGATGCCGCACGCGCGAAAGGCGTGACGCCGATTTTCGTGACACCGATGGGGCATCGCAGCTTCAGCGGCAGCACGGCGACGAACACCCTCTTGCCGTACGCCAACGCGATGAAAGACGAAGCGACGAAGAAGAGCGTGGAGGTCGAGGACTTGAACCTGCGCAGCGTGGAATACTACACGAGCGTCGGGAACACCTACCTCGCGTCGAACATCTTCGACGGCGGCACCACGCACTTCATCAAGGCAGGCGCGCAGAAGATGGCGGAGCTCGTGGTGGGCGAGGTCCGGCGCAACAACGGACCGCTCGCGGCGTTCTTGAAGTAGTTCGGTTGTCGTGGCGCGACGCTCCGCACGCGGCGCCTCAGTTCGCGCGCACGATATGCCAGTTCTTCTTGCCGCGCCGGATCAGCAGGAGCTCCCCGTAGAGCAGCCCTTCCGTCGTCACGCGCTCGTCGGCGCCCGCGCGCCGCCCGTTGATCAGGATGGCGTTCGTGGAGAGCAATTCCCGGGCCTCGCGTTTGCTCTTCACCACCTCTGCTTGTACCAGGAGATCCGCGATGGCGACGCCCTCGCTTGCCAGGCTTTCCTTCGTGATGCGCGCCGACGGAGCGTGCTGGAACACGTTCTCGAGCGTCTCACGGCTGAGCCCGCTGACATCACCCGAGAAAAGCGCTGCGGTTGCAGCCTCGGCCTGGGCGAGGCCGTCGGCGCCGTGCAAGAGCTCGGTCATGTGCGCGGCCAGCGCGCGTTGTGCTTCGCGGGCACCTGGATTTGCGCTGTGCGCCTGGCACAACTCGTCGATGCGAGCGTGCTCGAGGAACGTGAACGTGTTGAGGTAAGTCGGCACGTCCGAGTCCGCGACGTTGAGCCAGAACTGGTAGAACTCGTAGGGCGAGGTGCGATCGGCGGTGACCCAAACTGCCCCGCTCTCAGTCTTCCCGAATTTGCCGCCGTCCGCCTTGGTCACGAGCGGCGTGGTGAGCCCGAAGGCGTCCGTGCGGCGCAGGCGTCGAATCAGATCGGCCCCCGCCACGATGTTGCCCCACTGGTCCGAGCCCGCGACTTGCAACGTGACCTGCTCGCTGTCGAACAGATGCAGGAAATCGTAAGCCTGCAAGAGCATGTAGCTAAACTCCGTGTAACTGATGCCTTGTTCACGGTTGTTGAGGCGATCGCGCACCGAGTCCTTCTGGATCATCATGTTGACCGAGAAGTGCTTGCCGATGTCGCGCAGTACCTCGAGAAAGCCGAGCTTGCCGAGCCAGTCGCCGTTGTTGTGCAGGCGCGCTCGGTTCTTGCCCGAGAAGTCGAGGATGCGCTCGTAGATCGGGCGCTGTCGCTCCACGTTGGCCTCGATCTCCGCCACCTCCAGCATTGGGCGCTCACCGCTCTTGCCCGAGGGGTCCCCGATCATGCCTGTGCCACCGCCCAGGACGACGACCGGCGTGTGCCCGGCGCGTTGGAAGCGCGCCAGGTTGATGATCTGAACGAGATTGCCGACCGTGAGCGAGGCCGCCGTGGGGTCGAATCCGGCATACACGCGACGCGGCGCGACCAAGTGGGCCCGCAGATCCTCAGCGTGGGTCTGTTGGTAGATGAGGTGGCGCTTTTCGAGATCGTCCAGAACGTGCATGGGCCGGGCTCTATACCACGGGTTTGCCGATCATTCCGGCACGCGCCAGCTGAGCGGGCCTTCGGCCAAGGAACTCTCAGTGGCCGCCTTGGCTGGGACCAGCACGGCGCCCGCGGTCGACAACGCGAGCGCCTTTCCCGTGACGCTCCCGAGCACGCGGCCACTCGCCACATCGACGAGCTCGGGACTCGCGAAGACGAGTGCGCCTTGTCGCAGCACATCGCCGAACGGCGCGAGCTCTCCGGGAAGCGCGGCTTCGCGGTCCACCTCGGCGTCGAACAGGACGAGCGTTTTGCCGCGTCGCAGCAGCGCGTGAGCGGCCTGGGTTGCAAGCACCGCGTCGCCGGGGTGCAAGGCGTGGAGCTTTCGGGTTTGCGTATCGAACAAGGCGCTGTCCGCGCCTGGGTACAGCGCGAGCAGTCGGGTTTCGCTGCGCGCCGGCTCGTCCCACGACAGCGCGGCCACGTCGATGTCGAGTGGTTTGCGCGCGCCAGCTGCGACGAGTTCCACGCCGAAGCGCCCGGGGCGTTTGGGCAGCGTGCAGCCAACGAGGAAGGTGTCGTGCCAAGGGTCGGTAAACAAGAGCCGCCCCGAGCAACCTTTGTCTGCGACCACGCTGCTCGCTTTGCCGCGGTCGAGGAGCAGCGCGCCCTCGGCATCGCGTCGCACCACGCCGCTGTCGAAGCCGGTCACGAAGCCGTCCACGGCTCGCGTTTCGCCCGACTCGCGATTGACGACGACGTAGCTGAACAAATCAGCGTTCGGATTGGCCGCGACGTAGCGTGGTACGGAGCTCTGACAGGCCTTGGGTGTGGACTCCAATGCGTGGGGCCAAATGAAGCGGCCGTTTCTGGCGGTCGCATCGCGCGCTACGGCGAGCGAGATGAGCTTGTTGCGCGCGTCCAGAGTGATGCGCGCCACGGGGTCGGTCGATTGGTAGAGCACGCGCTCGGCGCCGTCCGTGAGGGCGCGCTCGACGAGCTCCTGCTCGCGATCGTGCTTTCTCACGTAAAAAAGCGCGCCGTCCCCGAACACCAGCGTGCGGTGTAGATTTCGCTGATTTGGGTCGCGCGCGATATCGGCGCCGAGCAGGCTCAAATCCGTGCGGGCGCCGCTCGTCGTATCGTAGAGCACGGCGCGCCCAGCGAGCGTCAACACCAGAAAGCGACCATCGGCCGATGCAGCCAAGAGGTCTTCGAGCTCGAGCTCGTCACCGCTCACGAGCTCGAGGTAACGTTGCAGCGCGTCGCCCGTGAGCTCGCCGCGAGGGGAAACCTTCACTTCCAACTGCCCGTTGCGATCCGAATCGGTACGCGCCTGACACACGACGATCCAGTGTCCGTCCGGGGCGGCGGCCTCGAACGTAAGCGGGCCTGCCGCGGTCGTACTCGCGCTCGGCAACGCTTGCAGGGGTGTTGGCAGCGTGGGAGCGGGGGGCGTGGGTGACGGCGCGGCGCTCACTGCTTCGTGCGCGGGCGCCG
>JAEUAF010000638.1 GCA_019695485.1 Sorangium sp. | reverse complement strand
GACGCTTACTTTACCGACGGGCCTGCTACTTCCCATACTTCGCGGCCACGATGGCGGTCTGAAGCGCGTCGACAGTTGCCTTGGTCGCAGCGCCGCTCGCCATCACACCCTCATAGAAGCGCCCACCGGCGCTATTGCTGTTGTCGCCGCCAATACCAAGAATGATGGACCCCTGTTTGAGCATGGGCACATAACCGGGCTTTTCTGGGCGAATTCCGTCGTACATCACCTTCAACGCACCGGTCGTGGCATCGCCACCGTAGAGCGCAAAGCGACCCTTGCCCGAATTCTTGTCCCTCGTATCACCAACGACCACCGCGTTGACGAAGTTGTATTTGAGGGGCGTATTCGTCGAAATGTTCTTATCCTGTTTGTTTTCCCAGCCCGCGTAGAGACCGTTTTCGAGGTCTGCCATTACCCACGGACCGCCCTGCACTCCGGTGCCCCACACGACGCCGAGCCCAAGATAGACCGCTTCCATGGTGCCATTACCGTCGTCGTTACTGGTCGTCTCGGCGTTGCCGTAGTCGAAGCAACAGCCATTGATCAGATCGGTCTGACTGCTGAGCATGTATTGGGTCTCGGGTTCGTCGCCCTTTGCTGTCCCGTTCCCCGTCTTGATGGTGCAGCCACTGCAGCCGGTGCGATAGCCGATGCCGGCTTTGATCAAGATGCCATAGGCGGAATGGCCGTTGACCGTCACCTTGAGTTCAGATGCGTTCGCGGGGCTGTCCGGGGTCGGCTTGGCGCCGCCCTTCGGCGCGGGTTCGAGGTCATTCTTTTGCCCCGACTGGTCGTAGATCTTCGTGATAGTGCAGGTGCCGCCGCTGCAGAAGGTGTCGTGTGCCGCGGAATCGGCGTAGCCGTCTTTGGACCCGATGTCCTGCGTGGTCCCTTTGCAGGAAGCCGGGCCAGCAACGGCAGAGCCCTTGCACAGTTGATAGAGGGGGCCAGTGTAACCACCGACGATCACTCGCACCGTGCTGTGTGCCGAAACGCAGGTTTGGCCGCCCTGTTTCAAGACGTCACAAGGCAACGCAACCGTGCTAGTTGCACCGCCGGTGCCGGTCGCGCCACCGCTGCCAGTCGCACCGCCGCTGCCAGTCGCGCCGCCAGCGCCGGTCGATCCACCCACGGCAGTGCTGCCACCCTTGGCCGTCCCGCCACCGTTGGAAGCGCCGCCGCTGGTCGCGCCACCGTTGGAAGCGCCGCCGCTGGTCGTCGCGCCGCCGTTGCCAGTGCTGGGTGAGCCACCGCTGCCGCTCGTGGTGCCGCCGTTGCCGGTGCTGGGTGAGCCAGCGCTGCCGCTCGTGGTGCCGCCGTTGCCGGTGCTCGGCGAGCCAGCGCTGCCAGTCGTGGTGCCGCCGTTGCCGGTGCTCGGCGAACCGCCACTTTCGGGGCTGGCTGAGCCACCGTTCGCGTTGCCCATGCCACCCGTGCTGCCCGAGGCGGCGTACGTCCCGCACGCGGCGGCAAGGGAGCTAAGTGACACCAGTGCGACGGAGCGAATCATTTTCATAGGGGGCATCTCCGGTTGGCAAGGTCGCTCGACCCGGGCAACGACCAACGGTTTGCGCCTCAGTGGGGTCGGTCGGACTTTCCGGGCGGGAAATAAATCGTCGCCGAATTCAAATAACCGCGAGCGCAGAGAACTTTGCTGCCAGCGCTCGAACGCGTGAAAGAGCTCGCGGTGGCGAACGCGACCTGAGCCCGTTGCCCAAAATTCGAAGCCGCCACGCGTCGTGGCCTCAGTCGCGACTCATCTCCAGCGACGCGGTTTGACGACGAGCGCCCCAAACGGGCACCAAGCGCAGCCTTGGTGCCGGCTGGCCCACCGCAGTCAGCTTCCGGGTCCGGGAACCCACGTCACGCGCTCTCGCTTGCGCCGAAGAAACGCGCGTTCCGCCTCGTTGTTGGTGCGCGCGATTGCGCTCTCATAGGCTTGCTGCGCCTCTACAAAACGCTGCAGCCGTGCGAGTAGATCGGCGCGGACGGCGTGAAACAAGTAGTAGCCTTCGAGCTCCAGTCGCTCGACCTCCCAGAGGGCCGACTCCGGCCCTTCGACTTCAGCGAGCGCCACGGCGCGGTTCAAAGCGGCGATAGGACTCGGGGCAACCACGAGTAATTGGTCGTAGAGCGTCAGGATCTGCCGCCAGTCGGTGGCGTCAGGCTGCCGCGCATCGCAGTGCACCGCGTTGATCGCAGCCTGGATTTGATATGGCCCCGGCCTGTTCCACGCCAAACACTTTCGCACCAATGCCTGGCCGTCAGCAATCAGCCTGCGATCCCAGCGCTCGCGATCTTGCGCCGAAAGTGGGACGAGCTCGCCTTCCAGAGTCGTACGTGCGTTGCGCCGCGCTTCGAGCAACATCATTAGAGCCAGCAAGCCAACGGCTTCCGGTTCGTCCGGCATCAGCTCCGCCAGCAGCCGGCCCAGGCGGATCGCCTCGGCGCACAGGTTTTCACGGACGAGCCGTTCGCCCGAACTTGCCGTGTACCCTTCGTTGAACACGAGGTAGAGCACCGCCAAGACGGCGCGCACCCGGGGAGGCAGCTCGGCGTCGTTTGGCACCTTGTAAGGAATACGGGCGTCGCGGATCTTCGCTTTGGCACGGACCAGTCGCTGCGCCATCGTTGCCTCTGGTACCAGGAAGGCCCGAGCGATCTCACTCGTGGTGAGCCCCCCTACCAGCCGAAGCGTCAATGCGATTTGAACACTGCTGTCGAGCGCAGGATGACAGCAAGTGAAGATCAGGCGCAGTTGATCGTCATGCACGACGGCCTCGTCGGGAACTTCCTCTGGGGCGTACAACGCCGTCGCTAGCAGATGCCGCTCACCGCGAGTGGCCTCGCGTCGCAGCCGATCGAGAGCGCGATGGCGCGCAGTGGTCAGGATCCATCCTGCGGGGCTCGGTGGCAGACCTGCCTCGCGCCAAGCCGCCACCGCCGCCGCAAAGGCGTCACCGACTGCCTCTTCGGCGAGGTCGATGTCGCCAAAGGCGCGAACCAGAACCGCGATGGCGCGCCCGTAGTGCTCTCGGAACACCCGCTCGATGTCGTGAGCCGAGACGGCGGGAGGGCGCCCTTCAGGCGTGGGCATGAAAAGGGCGTACCTCGATCGGGAGCGTGGTGGCCCGGCCGAGTTTGGCGCCCCACGCGAGGGCCGCGTCGAGGTCTTGAGCACGGATCACACAGAACCCGCCGATGAACTCCTTTGCCTCGGCGAACGGCCCGTCCGTCAAGAGTGTTTCACCGGCCTTGACGCGCACGACGGTGGCCGAGCTTGGCGGCGCGAGCCCCCCGTTGAACACCCAGGCACCCGCACTTTTGGTCTCCTGGATGAAGGCGTGGACGTCGGCCATGATCCGCCCGAGGACCTCGCTGGGAGGAGGGTCGCCGACTGGCTGATAGATACTGAGTAGGTACTGTTGCATGGCTGCCTTCTTTCCGATTTAGCAGGGCCTGGGCGAGCAGGCGTTTACGGCCACGGCATTCCGAGCCGGGTCCTGCCCTTAAAGCGAACGGCGCAGCCCGCGATCGACAGCCTACCCGAAAAATCGGGCAGACTCTCCGTTTGCGCCGGCCCTGCTGCCGGTTGAGCCAAAGACTCGAACTAGCGGGACGCTGTGGACACGCGCAGGCGTCGCCAGGCCTTCAGGGTCCACGGGTCCACGTCTTGAACGGAGTTCGCGATCGGAAACATGACCGAGTCGACGCGCCCGATGTGCCCAAGACCGAGTGCATGCCCAAGCTCGTGCAGCGCCAGATTGCGTAGTTCGGAGGGGGCGCCGGCTTTCGCCACATCGAGCACCACTTCGGGCTCTTCGCTCGGCACGAACTCACCAATCACGTGATCGGCTTCACGAGCGGCACGGATTTGCGGGCTTCCGCGTCCGATGCGCGGTTTGAGGTCAACTTCTCCCTGTGTGGCCTCGCTCCACGACGCGATCGCGCCCAGCACAACGTCCGTCTGCTCAGCCGTGAAGTCGGGAGAAATGAACACGCGACCCTTCGCGTCGAAGTAGTGCAGCGGGGCACTCTCGAACGAGCAGGCGGAAGCGAGCGCCGCAGCGATCACGATCAGAAACGCGTGGGCCAGTGCGGTTCGGTTCG
>JAEUAF010000580.1 GCA_019695485.1 Sorangium sp. | reverse complement strand
TGGCGCCCGCGCTCGCATCAGGCAGCGGCGGCCCGTCGGTGCCCAGCGACTCGGGCTTGAGTGGGTTCTGGGTGGGGCTCGACGCTCCGCGCCCTTCGCGCGTGATGATGAATTCGACGCGCCGATTGTGGAAGTAGGCAAGCTCACTCTTACGATCGACGAGCGGCCGCGTGGAGCCGTAGCCCTTCGAGCTCAGGCGTGCGCTCGGCACACCTGCCTTCACGAGGAACTCGCGCACCGCGTTGGCGCGGTCCTCGCTGAGCTTCTGGTTGAAATCCTCGGCGCCGCGTTCGTCTGCGTGGCCTTCGATCGAGACATGCACGTACTCGGGATGGTCCTTGATGAGCTTCGCGAGCCGCGTCAAAAGGCCATAGCTCTCGCGCCGGATGATGTGGGCGTTCACCATGAAGTGCACGCGATCGTCGAGCACGATCTTGTCGCCCAACACGCGCACCTGATCTTCATCCGGGCAGCCATCGGAATCGGCGTAGCCGTTCACGGTCTCGGGCTCGAACGGACATAGGTCCTGCGCGTCCGGAATGCCGTCTTTGTCGTTGTCCGGGTCGGGACAACCGTCGTCGTCCTCGAATTCGTCCTTGTCCTCGGCCTCGTTCGGGCACTTGTCCTTGGGATCGAGGATGCCGTCCTTGTCGTTGTCCGGATCGGGGCAGCCGTCTGCGTCTTCGAAGCCGTCCTTATCCTCGGCGACGCGCGGACAATGGTCCTGGTTGTCTGGGATGCCGTCTTTGTCGTCGTCGAGATCGGGACAACCGTCGCTGTCCTCGAAGCCGTCGCGATCTTCGGGCTGATCGGGGCAGGCGTCGTCCTCGTCGTAGATCCCGTCGTGGTCGCGATCGTAGTTGACGCGCACTCCGGCGCCGGAGTCGAACATCACGTGAACGCCGACCATCAACAGGTTCGCGTCGTCCGGACGCACGTTCCCATCCGGTTGAAACACGTGATAGTAGCCGAGCATCGGACCGATGCCCTTCCGCCCGAGCTTATCGAGGAAGTCGTAGCCGATCTCCGCATCGACGACCGGGCGCCAAAGAGAGTTCGTGACGCCAACGCCAATCGTGCCAGCCAGCCAAAAACCGGCCGGTGAAAGCGCAGTCCCGTCATGCGACACTGCGAACGGCCTGAAGCGCGGACCAACCCCGAGGCTGTAGCCCGTGGCAGATCCCTCGGGTTTGATATTGGGATTGAGCGGTGCGTTCGCTTCGCTCAGCCAGATCGCACTAAGTTCCGCTTGGATACCGAGCGCGCGCGTGAGCGGTAACTCCAAGGCGGGCTGAACGCCAGCTCCCCAACCGTATTCGTACGACTGAAAGCCGCCGGTTGCGCGCGCTGCAGCTGCAGCGCCATGCAGACGCAACGGCTCTGCAGAGGCGAGCGGCGCGACGCAGAGCGACGCCGTGAGTGAGAGGCCGAGAGCAAGTCCAATGCGCATGCGCGGGTGTCCCACCCCCCGAAGACGGCCCTCACTACGACTCAATAAGTCCCACCCCGAGACGTTTGTATCAACCGACCGGCTGACCACGCCGAACGCATCCGGCAAGCTACCCGAGGAGTGGGCCTGAAAGGAGCTGAACGGACCACGCCCTGGGCAGCTGTGACGATCCATAGGCTTGTCGAAAGTCCTTCTCGAGGCGAGCGGCGATTCCTTCAGGCGCACCACGCAGCCTGGCCCTCAGCGCGCATTGAACCCGAGAGCAGCCCGCGAGATCAAGAAAAGCGCAGAGCGCGCCCCCGCTGAGTGTTGGGTCTCGGCGCGCCCGATCGGGCGGCTAGTACGAACGGCCCAGGTTCAGTCCCGGACTTCGTTTGGGTGCTCGTTGAAGTACGCGTCCAAGCTCTCTTTCGAGATGCGAAGCTCGATCAAGCCCTCTTTTAGGACTTTCGCCTGGCAACCCAAGCGTGAGTTCATGCGAACGTCGAAGGCTTTGTCGAGGATATCCTCCTCGTCCTCTTCCGCCTCGCTCAGCAGCTCGGCGCCTTTTTCGACGTAGACGTGGCAGGTCGAGCAGGCGCACACGCCACCACACGCGCTCCCTTCGGGCGCCCCGGCGGCCTGAGCAGCGGCGAGAATCGACGTGCCGAGCGCGACGTCCGCCTCCAAGTTCTTGTCCAGAAAACGAACCCGCGCCATCAGCCGAGCCCCTTCTCGCTGAGATGCGCCTCGATGCCGGCTGCGTGCTCCACGCGCTTTTCGACATCGACCAGCTGCTTACCTGAAATCGCGCTTTGAATCGCGCGATCCATGCGCCGCCCAGCGAAGGCGTGCGTGACGTCCGCGAGCCAATCGATCTTCGCGGTGATGCTGGCGGCAGCCTTTGCGGAAGCGACCGCGATCCCGAGCGCCTCGATCGCCGCATCGATGCGCTCCCGCTCACCAGCCTCCAGCAAATCGGAGTCGACAGCCAGGGCCTTGCGACTCGCCAACAGAATGCGCTCGGCCTCGACCCGAGCGTCGCTCAGGCGCCGGGCCTCGAAGTCCTCCTCGCCGTGATCGAGGGCGTCTTCGAGCATGCGCTCGACTTCCTCATCGCTCAACCCGTAGCTCGGTTTGACTTCAATCGTCTGCGACAGCCCCGTCGTGCGCTCGACAGCCGTCACGTTCAAGAGATTGTTCTCATCCACGCTGAAGGTGACGTCGAGCCGCGCCATGCCGGCCGGCATCGCGGGAATGCCACGCAGCGTGAAACGCGCGAGCGAGCGACAGTCCTTCGCGAGCTCACGCTCCCCTTGCACGACATGGATTTCGAAGCCTGTCTGGTGGTCGGCATAGGTCGTGAAGGTGGCCTTCGCGCCGGCCGGAATCGTGGTGTTTCTGGGCAGAATCTGGTCGACCCCGCCACCCATCGTCTCGATTCCGAGCGACAGCGGCAGCACGTCGAGCAAGAGCACGTCGTCACTCTGAGTCGCCAGCAGCTCCGCTTGAATGGCCGCGCCATAAGCCACCACCAAATCCGGATCGATATCCGCGAGCGGCTCCTTGCCAAAGACCTCGGAGACGTAAGCTCGCACGCGCGGCACGCGTGTGGCGCCGCCGACCAGAATTACGCCGTCGAGTTCCGCTGCCGTGAGCCCCGCGTCGCGCAAGGCGCGGCGGCACGAGCGCCCCGTGCGCTCCAACAAAGGAGTAATCAGCTGATCGAGCTCGGCGCGCGAGAGCCGAAATACGGTGCTGCCCCCGCCCTTCGCGGGCAGCTCGACCTCCACGTTGGCTTGCGTGGTCAGCGCTTCCTTGGCTTTGCGCGCCGCGGCCAACACCACGCTCGTGAGCTCCGGGGCGCGCTCGGCGTCCGTGGTCACGCCCATCGCGCTGAGCATCTGCTCGGCAACAGCGCGGTCCATATCGTCGCCCCCGAGCGCGCTGTCGCCGCCCGTGCTCTTCACTTGGAACACGCCGTCTTCGAGCCGCAAAATGGTGACGTCGAAGGTCCCGCCGCCTAAATCGTAGACCGCAAATAGGCCGTTTTTCTGCTTCTCGAGCCCGTACGCCAGGGCTGCCGCGGTCGGCTCGTTCAAGAGCCGCAGCACGTCGAGCCCCGCGAGGCGCCCCGCATCCTTGGTGGCCTGGCGCTGGGCGTCGTCGAAGTAGGCGGGCACGGTGATCACGACCCCGCCCACGCCACGCAACTGATCGAGCGCGCTCTGGCGCAAGCTCTTCAGAATCTCGGCGCTCACTTCGACCGGCGTCGGTCGGCTCGTGCCAAGCTCGAAGCGAACACTCTTGGCGTCCGCGTCGCTGGTGGGCATGGCGAAGTGATACGAGCCGAGACGCTGCGTCTCGGGGTCGTCCGCGGCGCGCCCCATGAAACGCTTCACGCTCTGAATGGTGCGCGTGGGCTCCCGCGTGGCGTACGACAGCGCCGTTCTCCCCACCAGGATCGGCCCTTCGTGGGAATAGTAGACGACCGACGGCAACAGCGACGCGCCGTCACAGTTCGTCAACGCGGTCGGACGCCCATCGCGCAGCGTCGCGACGATCGAATTGGTCGTACCGAGGTCGATGCCAATCGGTTTGGGCGGCGCCTTGGGGTCGAAAATATCGAGCAACATCTATCGATTCCTGTCAAACAGGGGGAGTGGGGCGAGACTTTCGGGCGCGGGAGTCAGAGCCTGACCGAGCTCAAAGCAGCTCGTCCTCGATGGCGCGCACTTCGGAAAGCAGTCGCTGAAAGAAACGCAGCTCACCAAGCTTCTCGCTGACGCCGCGGAGCGCACCGGGCTCCGTCGGAGCCGTGTCGCGCCCTTCTAACGGCGCAAGCCCGAGAGCGAGCGCTTCGAGCACCTGACTTTCGCGCGCCGCGATCGACTCACCGAGACGCCGCACGGCGGCGCCGTCCTTGGCGCGGCCGGCCACGGAAAGCTCCTCTCGCAACTCGAGCACGTCCATCAAGAACGCCGGGGCGGCTTGAGGCTCCCTGCCCTCTTCCAAGGACAGCCCTGAACGAGCGAGCAACGCCTGCGCGCGACGCACCGGATCCTTCAGCACTCGCAGCGCGTCGTTCACTTCGATGGCGCGCGACAAAGCCTGCCGGCGCTCGGCCGCACCGCCACCTGCGTAGCGGTCCGGATGCAGAGCGCGACTGAGCTCGCGATGGCGGGCCTCCAAGGCCCCGAGATCGAGCTTGAAACGCGGCTCGAGGCCGAGAATTTCGAATGGATCGGACACGGACCGAAACGCTTCACACCGAGCGGACTCACTTCACCGTGAAGGAGTGCCCGCAGCCGCAACTCGCGGCCTCATTCGGATTTCTGAACTTGAAACCCTGAAACATCAGGGTCTTCTCGTAGTCGAGGGTGGAGCCGCCAAGATAGACGAGGCTCTTCTTATCTACGAAGAAACGCACCCCGCCGTATTCGAACACGTAGTCGCGTTCGCGCGGCGGATCGTCTTCGAACTGGATGACGTAAGAGAAGCCAGAGCAGCCGCCACCGCGAATGCCGAGCCTCACGGCCGCGTTCGGAGTGCCGCGCTGCGCGAGCTTCTCCTTCGCGAACACGACACCCTGCTCGCTCACGAAAACCGTGCGCTTGCTCGCGGCGGCACTGGGCGCCGCTGCGTCTCCTACGGCTTGCGCCGAAGCCATGCCTACTCAGGTCCCTTCTCGAGCGACAGCCGCGCAGCTCGCTTCTTCTTATAGTCCTCGATCGCGCTCTTGATGGCGTCCTCCGCCAAGACGGAGCAATGAATCTTCACGGGCGGAAGGTTCAACTCCTCGGCGATTTGGCTATTTTTTACGGTGGCCGCCTCGTCGATGCTCTTACCCTTGATCCACTCGGTGGCGAGCGACGACGACGCGATGGCCGAGCCGCAACCGAAGGTCTTGAACTTCGCGTCCTCGATGACACCAGCATCGTTGACCCGAATTTGAAGACGCATCACGTCGCCACACGCGGGGGCGCCGACGAGGCCGGTTCCCACCGAGGGATCCTCCTTGTCGAGCACGCCAACGTTGCGTGGGTTCTCGTAGTGCTCGATGACTTTTTCACTGTAGGCCATAATTGACTCCGCGAATCTTCGAACGGAAAGCGCTCAATGCGCTACCCACTGGATCGATTTGATGTCGATCCCGTCCTGATGCATCTCCCAAAGCGGTGACATGTCGCGCAAACGCTTGACCCGGCTCGCCACCAAATCCCGCACGTAGTCCACCTCTTCCTCGGTGTTGAAGCGTCCGATGCCGAAACGAATCGACGAGTGCGCCATATCCTCATCGAGCCCCATCGAGCGCAGCACGTAGGAGGGCTCGAGACTGGCGCTGGTGCAGGCAGACCCGCTCGAAACCGCCACGTCCTTGATGGCCATCATCAAGCCTTCGCCCTCCACGAACGAGAAGGACAAGTTCAAGTTGCCGGGCAAACGCCGCTCCGGGTGCCCGTTCAGCTTGACCTGATCGAGCTCCTTGGTAAGCCCGTGCCAAAGCCGGTCACGAAGGCCGCGGATGCGCACGGCCTCGGCCTCGCCCTCCTGCATCAGGATCTCCGCCGCCTTCGCGAAGCCCACGATGCCGGGCACGTTCAGCGTGCCGGAGCGGTTGCCGCGCTCGTGCCCGCCGCCGTCGAGCTGAGCCACCAAGCGCACGCGCGGCTTGCTGCGCCGCACATAGAGCGCACCGACGCCCTTGGGCCCGTAGATCTTGTGGGCAGTGAGCGACGCCAAATCGACGTTCATCGAACGCACATCGAACGGCGTCTTACCGAGACCTTGCACCGCGTCGACATGAAAGAGCACCCCGCGCGCGCGCGTCAGGGCGCCGATTTCGGTGATGTGCTGGATAGTGCCGACCTCGTTGTTGGCGAGCATCACGCTCACCAAAATCGTCTTCTCGGTGAGCGCCTTCTTGATGTCATCCGGGTCGACCAGGCCGTCGGGACCGGGGCTCACGTAGGTGACCTCGAAACCCTGCTTTTCGAGGCGTTTGCACGAATCGAGCACCGCCTTGTGCTCGATCGTGGTGGTTACGATGTGCTTGCCCTTGTTGCCGTAGTACTCGGCGACGCCCTTGATTGCGAGATTGTCGCTCTCCGTCGCGCCGGACGTAAACACGATCTCCTTACCAGAGTCGGCGTGGATGAAATTCGCGAGCGTCTCGCGCGCTGCGTCGACGGCCGCTTCCGCGTGCCAGCCGTAAGCGTGCGTACGACTCGCGGCGTTGCCGAAATCCTCAGTGAAGAACGGCAACATCGCGGCGAGCACCCGGGGATCGACCGGGGTCGTCGCGTGATTGTCCATGTAGATGGGAAACTTCAGAGCCATGCTGCTTCTCAGTTCACGTGCACGCCAGCGACCAAGTCGGGCGCGTTCGGACGTTCAGGGTGCCGCTCGCAACTAGGACACGAGTGGACCGGTAATTCGGATTGGCAAGCCGTGTCGCACGCTTCGAGGTAAGCGAGGCTATCGGCGAGCTCCTCCTCCAAGGCACGCAGCTCAGCGAGCTTGGTGCGCGTCTCTTGAAGCTTCGTGCGATAGACCTGCCGCAGACGCGAAGCGGCAAACTGCGCCGACCCCGACGCCTCCTGCTCCCGCACGAGCTCCTGAATCTCGCTCAGCGAGAGCCCAAGACTCTGCAGCTTCACGATCCAACGAACCCGAACCAACGCCTCATCGGTGAAGAGCCGATAGCGACCCTTCGAACGCTCATGAGCCCGCAGCAACCCCAACTCTTCATAGAGGTGAATGGCCCGCACCGTCTTACCCGTGGCCTTCGCCAGCTCACCGACCTGCAGCAACGCCTCCGCGCCGCCGCTCGAGGCGCCCTCTGAAGAAGGGACAAACCCAATCAATCCAGGGGCTTCAGGTGGAATAACCACCAGACGGAAGGGCTTCTCGCGGGTCGACATTGGCTCCGATGTAAGACTAACCCTAACGCATGCGTCAGGGTAACGCAACGGAACTATGCGGCGTGCCCCACCCCGGAGGACTTTTGTCAGCCCTCCCCCTTGCAGGCGGGTCCGGTCTAAGCGCGGAAGCCTGCAGGTCGGCATCAGCGGTCCCACCACCAGGTCCCACCACCGGATCGCCGTCATCGACGTCACTGAGGTTGGTCACGCGATTCCAGGTCCCCTCGCGCGAGGACCGAGACGACGGGAATACGACGGGAACGGTGCGGAAGCGCGCCGCGGCCTTTGCGCGGCCTTTGCTCAGAGAAGGCGCCTCCGCGAAAACCGGCGGCCAGCCGAACCGACAAGAGTCGGCATGACAGAGCTTGACTTGGGAGCGCCGCGAGATATGTTCCGGCCCCTCTGACGCGCGG
>JAEUAF010000542.1 GCA_019695485.1 Sorangium sp. | reverse complement strand
TCGAACGGCGGTGCAGCTGGTAGCTCCGGGGCGGCTGGCAAGGCGGGTAGCGGCGGCTCGAACAGTGGAGGCAGCGCTCAAGGTGGCGGTGTCGGTGCAGGCGGCGCGAGCAAAGGTGGCAGCACCGGCAGCGGCGGCGCGGCGACCGGCGGAAGCGCTTCGGGTGGGGCCACTGGTACCGGCGGCGCGTCCACGACCGCCGGAGTGCGCATCGTGGGACGTACGGCGGCCGGCACGACCAGCGGTTCCTCGCGCTTCTCCTGGTCGGGTGTGAACATCAACGCATCCTTCACGGGCAGCCAAGTGTCGATGGATCTGAAGGATGGCAGCAACGCCAACCGATTTACTGTCGTAGTCGACGGCGGCACGCAGAAAACCATCACCACCGCCTCAGGGCAGACCTCCATCGCGCTCGCTACCGGACTTACGAACGGCACTCACAGCGTGGTGGTTTGGCGAAATACCGAGGCGAAAATTGGCGTCAGCGAATTCTCTTCGCTTTCGAATTTCGGCACGGGCGGCTCATTGCTGGCAGCGCCTGCGGCACCGGATCGGCGCATCGAAGTGATCGGTGACTCGCTCTCGGCGGGCGCGGGCGTCGAGGGGACGTCGACCACGTGCAGCCCCAGCATCGATGCCTTCACCAACAACTATCTCGCTTATGGTTCCGTCGCCGCGCGCGCCGTCAAAGCCGACATCGTGACGATTGCGTACTCGGGAGCAGGCGTCTACCAGGGCTACAGTTCGACCGATCCGCTGATCCCGGCCATCTATGATTACTCGATTCCGAACGACAAATCGGCCTGGGATTTCAGCAAGTATCAGCCGCACGTCGTCGTCATCAATCTCGGCACCAACGACTTCTCGCAGAGCAGAAACCCGGGCCAGGCCTTCGTCGATGCCTATGTGACCTTCGTGAAACACATCCGTTCCAAGTACGCCACGGCCAACTTCATCCTGATCGACATGTACGGCGGGACGCAAGGCACGGCCATCAACACCGTCTCTACGACGCTGAAAAGCGGTGGCGAATCCAAGGTCGAAGTCCTAAGTCTCGTCGTTTCGAACAACAACACGGCGTGCAATTCGCACCCCAATACGGCCGCCCAGCAAGCGATGGGCACGATTCTCGCGAACCGTCTCAAAGCGCTGATGAGCTGGCAATAGTGCGCGCTCTGCGCACGATTGCGCCGCGCTAGCGTGCTGAGTTCTCGGGCGTGCTGAGTTCTCGGGCGTGTGCTGAGTTCTCAGGCGCGTGCTGAGTTTTCGGGCGTGTGCTGAGCGCTCGGGCGTGTGCTGAGCTCGGCGCTTTTGCGTTCACGGCGTGGAGCCGTAGCGCGCGATGCACGATTCGTCCCCCGGCTGCTTTCGTCTCCTCCATTCACGCGCAGCCTGCGCCGTCCGCGGCGCGGGCTGCGCGTGAATTTGGAGGAGACCGCAGCCGCGCAGGGCGCAGAGCGCCCGAGCAGCTGCGAGTGGAGGCAGCCCCTGCAATAGCGTACAAGACCGGGCGAGCGCGGACGGGTATTGCTCGCAGTATGTCCCGAGTGCAGGGTCGCATGCGTTGCATGCGTGGCCGGCGTATGTTCGCGTGTTTCGAGCCTTTCGCGCGCGTTTGATGGGTGGGTGAGTTCGTCGAAAGGCGTGAATAGCGGCGGCTGCTCGGAAGTCGAAGTCAGCGTGGTGAGTGGGTTCCCCGGGTTCGGGGCGTCATCACGAAATACGGAGATTATCATGATGCGTTTAGTGACGAGGCAGTTTGCCTCGAGATGGGGTTCCCTGTTCGCGCTCGTCCTCGGTAGTGGCTGCCACGTCGTGGTCGAGAAGAGCGACGGTAGCGGAGGGTCGACTGATGGCAGCGGCGGTTCGAATGCCAGCGGCGGTAGCGTGCCAGTGATGAACGGTGGCGTGCCTGCGAGCGGCGGTGCCGCAGCGACGAACGGTGGGGTGCCAGCGGCGAATGGCGGTTCGCCTTCAAACGGCGGTTCGCTCGCGAGTGGCGGGGGGACCGCGGGTGAAGCCGCGCGCGGTGGCGCTGCCGCAGGGGGCGCCGCCAGCGTGTTTGGCGCGCCGTACGTCGAAGCTTGCGGTTCAGCGGAGCCGATGAGCAACGACGACCGCGATATGGCGCTTGCGCTCGGTTCGGAGACGACGCTCTGTCTCGCTGACGGCGCGGATCACGACTGGTTTTATGTGGATACGCCGGCCGATGGCAAGGCTCACATCCTCGAGCTCGACTTCGACCAAGAGCCCAGCGCGTGGGCGAATCTCGCTGTGTTTGCGAAGGCGGACGGCTCGCAGATCGGCACCTTTCACTCGGCGAAGGGGGTCAAAGCGAGCGTCTGGGTCACGCTCGGCCCAGGCGCGCGTACGCTTCTCGACTTCACCCCCAACATCGCAAGTCAAGCGCTGGTGACCGTGAAGGCGTCGATGACCGCCGAAAACGACAGCTATGAGCCCAACAATGAGCGCGCTGCTGCCGCTACGATCATGAGTGCGACCGACATCAGCGCTCAAATGATGGTGCCCTATGTGTCCGTGGATCAGAGCCTCGAGGACGATTGGTACAAGGTGGAGTTGACGGCCGGGGCGCACGTGTTTCGGCTCACCAGTGAACCCGAGGAGGCTTGGATCGAGGTGCAAATCAGCGATAGCGCTCGCGTGGACGTGGCGAGCGGGCATCCCCCCAACCGCGGCGCGGCGTTCAACTTCAACTTTAGTGTGAGCGCGGCCGGGACCTACTATTTTCGGCTCGCCAGCAACGTCGGGTCGATGCCGACGATTAGCACGGGTTCGAAGCCGCACTTCCTCAGCGAGAGTTACGCGTTTCGAATCGAATGAGGCGCAGACTCGCGGTGAGGCGGATTCCGCGGCGTCATCTGGCTGACAGCGCGTGTCTTACTTGCGCGCCGAAGCGCTTGGATACGCTTGCAATGTGAGAGTCGGTTGTCCCGAATACACGATGTAAGGAGAAGGGGGTTCGTTGGAATTCCACTCTAGAGGTCACCTATTTGAACGCGTCGGTCGCGAACACTCGACCTTTGGGAAGTCGATCCTCTAGCCTGACGTAGCATCGAGAAATGCGCGGCAAGGGGCCGCAGCAGAACTCGCATGTCTTTGTCTCGCTGGAGGTGATTCGTGACTCAGTTGATCAAGTACGCTGCGCTAAGTGGTCTATTCTTGGCGTCGCTCGGCGTGGCGCGGCCAGCCGTCGCTCAGGAAAAGGAGGCCACTGACGCGGACGAGGCGGCGCCGGCGGAGTCCGCAGCGGCGGCGCAGCCTGCGAAAGGGGAGCCAGCGTCGGCTGCTACGGGGCCGACGCGCGCTCCCAATTCCGTCTACGCGGAGGGTTTGGGCGCAGGGCTCGTGTACTCGATCAACTACGAGCGGCTGGTCGTCGAAGATCTCGCTGTGCGCGGCGGCATCAGCTACTTGAGCTTTTCTTCGACGGCTTCGGCCGGCGGCAGCAGCGCTTCCGCGAGTTCGACCTTCATCACGTTGCCAGTGACGGCGAGCTATCTCGGCGTCGGCAGCAAGCACCATATTCTGGAAATGGGCGGCGGTATGAGTTTCCTATACGCTGGCGGTTCGGCGAGCGGGGTCGGCTACTCGTCGTCGGGTTCCGGCATGACCGTGCTGCCCGATCTTCTCATTGGGTATCGCTTGCATCCGGTCAACGGCGCGGGCTTTCAGTTCCGCGTCGGCGCGATGGCGTTCGTCGGAAAGGGGCTCGGCTTCAACGTGACCGATCCGAATGCGGTGGGCGTCCTGCCCTGGTTTTACCTGAGTCTTGGCGCCTCGTTCTGACGCGGCGGTTCTAGGTCTCAGCGTCCGCCCTAGGCTCGCGGCCAGAAAGACGTCACGCCTCTGCGCGGCCGTCTTTCTGGGGTCGGCGCGTTCCGCGCCGACCGCTGCGTGCTTTGCGCTCAACGCTTCTTTGTGGCCTTCTTTTTCGGTTTCGCCTTGGTGGCGGCAGGCTTCGCCGCCTTCGTGGCTTTCTTTGCGGGCGCCTTGCGCGCGGCTTTCTTGGTCGTAGCAGCGGCGCTCGCCGCGCCAGCGCCAGGCTGCCAAACGCCGAGCGCTGCGCCCGCCGGATCCACGAACACCCCAATCGCGCCCATCTCGCCGATCTCGGTGTAGTCGAGCGCGATCTTCGCTCCTGCTTTGCGGGCCTTGACGAGAGTCTTCTTGACGTCGTCCACGGTCACGTACGGGAGCCAGGACGCCGGCGCGTTCGGCATCGGGTTCTTCTGCATTCCGCCGCCGGTGCCGGTGCCGACGTCGATCATGGTGTAGTCCATGCCGGGCATGGCCTTGAGTTTCCAATCGAATAGCGCTCGATAGAACTTGGTGGCGCGTTTGGGATCATCCGTGTTGAGTTCGACGTGGGCAAAAGCGTTCGGCATCGGTGCTCCTTGAAACCTTCGTGGGTGAGACGGTCGCGAGCGTAAGCCAAGTGGACGAGGCCGTGCAGTCATCAATTTCTCGAGCTGAGCGCTGAACTTGGGCTCCGGGGCTTTCTCATCGTCAGACGCGCGACTGCGCGGAAGCTGTCCCGGCAGGGCTCTAGATCAAGCGGACCAGCCGTGAGCCTCGGGCAGCGCTGGCACGAGCGCCGTCCCCCGGGTCCTCGCTCTCTCCCTACGGCCGAATCCGCGGCGGGCGGCGGATTTGGGCCGGCCTCATTGACGTGGCCCCTACGCAACGTCACATTCCCGCCTGATATGGCTCACATGGTTCAGTGCGTACACCTCGGTCGAGAGGCAGAAGGGCTCGATCGCCCGCCGTTCAAAGGGGAATTCGGGCAGAAAATCTTCGATAGCATCTCGAAGGAAGCCTGGAAGCGCTGGCTCGAACACTCGAAGATGCTCATCAATGAGTATCGGATGGACCTCACGAGCGAGCAGGGGCAGCGCATTTGGATGACCGAATGCGAAAAGTACTTCTTCGGCGACGGCTCCAGCGCGCCGGCCGAGTTCGTGCCCGAGAAGTAGTTCGCCCGGTCAACCCCCGTTGCGGCGCGCGGCGTGAGTGGCGGGCTCAGGTCCCGCTGGCGGGCCGGAGGGACGCAAACGAGTGCCGTGGGAACGCGGCCACGCGCACCGCATTGCGGCCGTCTGCCTTGGCTTCGTAGAGCGCAGCGTCGGCGCGTGCGAGCCAGCTCTTGCCGGTGTCGCCGTGCGTGAGGCTCGAGATGCCGACAGAAATCGTGACCTTGAGCGGTCCCTTGGCGCACGAAAGCTCGAGAGCCTCGATCGCTTCCCGCACACGCTCTGCACGCTTCTTGGCGTTCTGTAGCGTCGAGTCGGGGATCACGACCACGAATTCCTCGCCGCCGTAGCGCGCGACGAAATCTTCGCGGCGCAGGAACTGGCGAACCAGCGCGTCCGCGATGCGTCGCAGGACTTCGTCGCCCATCGGGTGCCCGAACTGGTCGTTGATCTTCTTGAAGTGATCGACGTCGATCATCAACAAGCAGGGGCTCGAATTGAGCAGGAACGCGAGATCGGACACCCGCTCGAGGTGGCCGTCGAGCGAGGCCCGGTTGTGGAGCTGGGTGAGGGGATCGATCGCGGCTTGCTCGCGCGCTTGTTGAAGCTCGTCTTTGAGCTTCTGAATCTTGTCGCGCAGCACGGCGACGTGCTCGTCTTGGCGTTGCTTTCTGTGCTCGATTGCGACCTTGACCGCGTCCGCCAGGCCTTCGGCCTCTTTGCGGATCGAGCCGGCGTCGTTGGTTTGGAACGCGTCCGCGAGGCGGACGAGCTTTTCGCCGACGCCGTCATCTGCCGAACGGTCTTCGCTCACGGCGGTGGCCATGCAACGCGCGAAGGTTTGCACCGCCTCGCGTAGGCTCGAGAAGCTTCTGCCGACATAGTCGCGCTCACGCCCCCGATGTGCCGAAAAGTACCGGCGCAGCCCACCCCAGTCGCGCCGGAAGTCGGTCGCCTCTTCGCCTTCACGGTGACCCGAGCCGACCGTGATGCGCTGCGCCCACGACTCACACTCGGCCTGGGTTTCGGCCGCCGGCAGTTCGTCGAGGTCGAACGCTCCGGCACCGAAGCTTCGGAGCAGGCTCGCGATCGTATCGAGCGCCTGATCGGCATCATCCAGCGGGCGTGCCGAGGTCGGCGCGGCACGCTCGAGTTTGTGCTCGCCTGATAGCTTCTTCCAGAACATGCCCTTGCCACGCGAAACGGCAGAATTGAGCAGACCTTCAGGCGCACCTGAAAAAAATGGTGCTTAGGTTGACTCTTGTCTGTCCGTTCCAATCGAGGCAGCCTAATTTAGCAGGATACGAATGTTGCTCGGCCCCAACCGGCCAATCATGTCGACGCCGCCGATTGTCGAGCGGCCCGGTCGCGTCATTGTCGTGGAACCCTCTGCGTCTCGACGCGAGCGTCTGCGCAGCATGTTGAGTCATGAGGGCTACGAATCCGTGCTGCTCGAAGATGGCGATGACCTGCTGCGGTTGTACGCCGAGTTTCAGCCTGATCTGCTGCTAATAGCGGTGGAGCTGCCGACCG
>JAEUAF010000514.1 GCA_019695485.1 Sorangium sp. | reverse complement strand
CGCGCTCTGTGGGCTCAGCTCCGCGCGCGCCGGCGCGTCACGGCTTCGGCCAGTTCGCTCAGAACTGGCCTGGTCTCGTCGAAGCTTAGGCAGCCGTCGGTGATGCTTTGCCCGTAGGTGAGGGCGGAACCAGCTTTGACGTCCTGGCGGCCTGAAACGAGGAAGCTCTCGATCATGATGCCGAATACGGCGCGGCCCGAGGCGACCTGGGCCCCCAGATCCCGCGCTACGGGGACCTGGCGCTGAGGGTCTTTCCCGCTGTTGGCGTGACTGCAGTCGACCATTAGGCTTGGGCGCAGGTTGGCCTTTTCGAGCGCCCGAGCCGCCTCACTCACTGCTTTGGCGTCGTAGTTCGGCCCCGCCGAACCACCTCGCAGGATGATGTGGCACTGCGGGTTACCGTGGGTCGCGACGATCGCCGCCAGCCCTTGCTTGGTTACGGACAGGAAATGATGAGGTGAGGCCGCCGAACTGACCGCGTCGACGGCGGTCTGCACGGCGCCGCTCGTTCCGTTCTTGAACCCCACCGGCATCGATAGCCCGCTCGCGAGTTCGCGATGCACTTGGCTTTCGGTGGTACGCGCGCCGATCGCGCCCCATGCCACCACATCGGCTAGAAACTGAGGAGTGATCGGGTCCAAAAACTCGGTTGCCGTGGCAAGGCCCAGCGAAACGACGTCGCGCAGGAACTTGCGAGCGACGCGGAGCCCACGGTTGATGGCGAACTCACCATTGAGGTCTGGGTCGTTTACCAACCCCTTCCAGCCGACGGTAGTGCGCGGTTTTTCGAAATACGTGCGCATGACCACACACAATTCACGCCGCAGGGGGGCCGCCGCCTCCTTGAGCCGGCCAGCGTAATCGAGCGCGGCCGCAGGATCGTGAATCGAGCAAGGTCCGACGACGACGAGCAGCCGGTCGTCTCGCCCCTCCACAATCGCGCCGACCTCACTCCGCGAGCTGGCAATCCGCTGCGTTAGCTCGTCGTCGAGGGGAAGCTCCTCCATCAGGATGGCAGGAGGGATCAGCGGCCGGAGGTTCTTGATGCGGACGTCGTCTACCGGAATGAACATGGCGCGGCAGTCTACGGGCAGGTCCGGGGTCCCGCCACCACCAGCCGGATAGGGTTGCCGGCCAGTTTTCGGGTCCGATCCAAGCGACCACGGGCGGGCGAGGACTCGGGGCGCCTACCAGGGGACCGATTCCAGCAGGGCGAATGGGCGCGGATCGGCAACGAAGGGCGTGCACCTGCGGCACGCCTCGCGCTATGGTTCCACTCATGGAGCTTCGACCCGGGTCTTCCGCTGCCCTGCTGGAAACCCTCGGCCAACTCAGAAAGAATTGGATCAAAGGGGGCTGGAGCTGGGATAACCGCTTCAATTGCTTGGCATCTTCGTTCAGCGTCGAGCTCGACGCCGACGCCCGAGCAGTCGTCTTGCGGTACCTGCCCCACGAGTACAACTCGAAGACGATCGCCAACGCGCCCCCGCAGGTCCGCGAGGTTGCTGACAGCACGGGCGGTGTTCGAGTCGACCAGCGCTTGTACAGTTCTGATCTGGGCGGCCGGCTTTTTGCGTTCGGACTGTGGTGGCCCTGGGGCGACGAGACCACGATCTCGATGCGTCTTGGCTTTGGTGGCTACGTAGCCGAGGCGGACATCGTGCGGCTGCGAGACGCCTTCGACGCGCTCGAGTAGCTGCTAGCGATGCCTCTCGTTCCTCTCCGCCTGGCCCAAAACCGCGGCCCGGCGCTGCCCGGTTCCGCGTTCCTTCCCACGACTCGGGCGGAGATGGACGCGCGCGGCTGGGACGAGCTCGATATTCTGATCGTGACCGGCGACGCCTATGTCGACCATCCCGCGTTCGGTCCGGTGCTGATCGCCCGCTTCCTGGAAGGGCGAGGCTATCGCGTCGGCGTGATCGCTCAGCCGGATTGGCGCAACCCGGACGATGTCTCGCGTATGGGTCGGCCGCGATTGTTCGTGGGCATCAGCGCAGGCAACCTGGACTCGATGCTGAATAAGCTCACGGCGCAGAAGAAGGTGCGCTCTGAGGATCAGTATTCCCCCGCAGGGCGCACTAACTGCAGGCCGAACCGAGCCACGCTCGTCTACTCGAACCTCTGCCGCCAAGCCTTTCCGGGGCTGCCGATCGTATTGGGCGGCATCGAAGCGTCTCTGCGGCGGATCGCGCACTATGACTACTGGTCGGATTCCGTGCGCCGCAGCATCCTGCTCGACGCCAAGGCCGATCTGTTGGTGTTCGGCATGGGAGAGCGTGCGGTGTGGGAGGTCGCACGGCGACTTGCAGCGGGCGAGGCTGTCTCCGATCTTCGCGATGTTCGTGGCACCGCCCACGTCATGAATAGCAGAGCGGTCTGGCAACACATCGCCGACTCGCCCAGCCAGTACACGACCGATGGCCAAGTGGTGTTGTTGCCGTCCTACGAGGCAGTCGCCAGCGACAAGACGGCCTTCGCCAACATGTCGCGCCTCTTTCAGCTGGAGACCAACCCGCACAATGGCCGCCCCCTGCTGCAGCCGCACGGCGAGCAAGCGGTGTACTTCAATTCCCCGGCGCTGCCGCTCGAGGAATCGGACATGGACGGCCTCTACGCGCTGCCGTTCACGCGCTTGCCGCACCCAGGCTACGCCGGGGAGCGCATCCCGGCTTACGAGACCGTCAAGCACTCTGTGGTGACGATGCGCGGTTGCTTCGGGGGTTGCACCTTCTGCAGCATCACGGAGCACGAGGGGCGTATCATCCAGAGTCGCTCGAGCGAAAGCGTGCTCAGCGAGATACGGACGTTGTCTCGCATGGAGGGCTTTCACGGCGTGTTGTCCGACGTCGGAGGGCCCACCGCCAACATGTACAAGATGCGCTGCAAATCCGAGCGCATCGAAAAGGCCTGTCGACGCTTGTCGTGCGTGCACCCGGGTGTGTGCGATAACTTGGTCACCGATCACGCGCCGCTCATCGATCTTCTCAAGAAAGTGCGCAAGGTTCCCGGCATCAAACGCGCCTTGATCGCGTCCGGCGTGCGCTACGACTTGGCCGAGCGCAGCCCCGAGTTCATTCGGGAGCTTGCGACGCATCACACAGGAGGACAGCTCTCCGTCGCGCCGGAGCACAACAACCCTGAGGTGCTAAAGCGCATGAAGAAGCCCGGCATCCAGAGCTACGAGCGCTTTGCCGCTGCGTTTTGTCGCGCCAGCGACGATGCCGGCAAAGAGCAGTACCTGGTGCCCTACTTCATCACTGCCCACCCAGGCTCGACGCTGAAAGACACCATCGAGCTTGCCCTCTACCTAAAGAAAAATAACCTCCGGCCTCGGCAGATTCAGGATTTCATTCCGACGCCGATGGCTGTGGCAACGACGATGTACCACACGGGCATCGATCCACTGACGGGCGACGCTGTGCCAGTGGCGCGAGATCTTCGCGAAAAGCGCCGTATGAAGGCGCTCATCCTATGGTGGGACAACGCGCAGTGGCCGCTCGCCCGCGAGGCGTTGCGCGCCGCCGGACGCAGCGATTTGATCGGCCGCGGGGCGACGCAGTTGGTGCCACCGCCGGGCCACGATCAAGCGCCGCCACGCAACAGCGCTCCCCCGCGAGGGCCTGCGCGCAAGCGCCCGCAGCCCGCACCCCGCCGAGCGCGGGACTGTGCGTTGAGC
>JAEUAF010000461.1 GCA_019695485.1 Sorangium sp. | reverse complement strand
GCGATCTGGTGGGCCCTGAATTCTCGGGCGGCTTCGTCGGCGGCGGCGATTTGCTGCGCCCGGAACTCCTCCGCCGCCGCTTCTTGCGCGGCGCGCAGTTGGGCAATTGCGGCCTGCGCTGCTTGTTCCGCAGCCGCTTGCGCGGCGTGCAAGTCCTCCGCGGTCTCGGCAGTCGCCTGATACGTGCCCGCCGGTTGCTCGACGCGCGGTGAGGTCGCTTCATCCAGCGTCGCGTCTGCCAGGCCCGTCTCCTGCATGGGAGCGGAATCGAGCGGCGCCTGCTCGAACGCGAGTTGCTGCTGGGCGGCCAGGTGCTGCTGGACTTCGGCCTGCTGCGCCTCGAGTTGCTGCTGGGCGGCAAGGCGTTGCTGCGCTTCGAATTGCTGCGCCTCGACCTGTTGCTGTGCGGCAAATCGTTGCTGCGCTTCGAATTGCTGTTGCGCGGCCAGCTGTTGCTGCGCTTCGAATTGTTGTTGCGCAGCCAGCTGTTGCTGGGCAGCGAGTTGCTGCGCGGCCAGCTGCTGGGCGGCAAATTGCTGAGCGGCGAGTTGCTGCGCGGCCAGCTGCTGGGCGGCAAATTGCTGAGCGGCCAATAGCTGTGCCGCGAGCTGCTCCGCCGCGTGCTGCTGAGCCGCCAATTGTTGAGCGGCGAGCTGCTGTGCCGCCAAGAGCTGCGCGGCAATTTGCTGAGCGGCGAGCTGCTGTGCCGCCATCTGCTGAGCTGCGAATTGCTGAGCCGCGCCGTCCGGGCCGAGCAAGGGCGCGACAGATCCAGGGGCGACTGAGGGCGCCGCTGCGTTGGGGGGTAAGGTTTCGGGGGGTGACGGAGCCATCGCGGGCGAGGCGAGGGCGAGGTCCACACCGGGGTCGCTCTCTCGGCTGCTAGCCGTCGGCTCGAACTCGTTCAAAGACATGTCGCCTCGGGGTTTGACGGGACCGTCTTAGGGAATGTTCTCGCTCTCGCGCTTGGGCGCAAGCGATTGCCGGAGGCAGGGGCCGCCTCTTTGATAGAAGTTACAGAGCCACACTGAAGATTTGTGGAGACACGCGCACGCGGAGTCTATGTTTCCGGTTTGGGGCCGGCGGCCTATCGGCGACCGACCCAGGAACCGGTGCTGCCTCGCGCCACCCGGCGACGCTCAGTTGCGGCGGATTCGGACCCAAGCCATGTGTCCGCGGATGGGCTTTCTCGACAAGGTCCTCGGTCGTAGTCCCGAGCGACTCAGTCTCGACGGCGGGGTTCTCACTATTCGGGACCGCGCGCTCGCAGAATCCCTGCAGCGCCCAGCCAAGCCAACCCTCGGCGACGCATCGCCCGAGCCTTGCCCAAGGTGCGGGCAACCCCTGCGCGAGCTCGTGCTGTCGACCTTCGGGAAGGTGGGCGCCTCCGGCCGCGCGGGAAACGACGGCCTTTGGCTCGAGGTGCCGGTCGAGACCGACGGCTGGGCGTGCGTCGACTGCGCGACCTTGCGCTTCCCACGCAAGATGACGGCGGCCGAGCTCTTGCCCATCGAGGAAGCCGGGGTTGCTCACCTGCGCGCGAAGCGCCTCGCGGAAGCGGAGCGCTGCTTTGCGCGCCTGGTTTGGGATTGGCCCGGTTACTCGAGCGGCCACCTCAACTACGCGACGGCGCTGCGTGAGCGGCTGCGCCAACAGCCGCCCCAGGACGAGGCCGCGCGCGGTCGACTAGCGGCGCGCGTGCGCGAGGAGCTCGAACGCGCCGTCGCCAGTCAGCCCTCCAAGCTCGACCCCCGGAGCGCGCGGCTCGCCGCCTACGCCCAGTTGTCGCTCGCGGAGTTTTGCATCGAGGAGCTGTCGCTCGAGCCTGCGGCGCACGCGCTCGAGGCGTGCCTGAACCTCCCGCATCTCGAGGAAACGCAGCGCGCGCGGGCCCGGACCCTGGGCGAGTATCTCGAGAAAGTGCGTGAATCCGTAGCGCGCAGGTAGCGGGCCGAGCGCGTCTTCAACGCGGGGCGTTTGCCGAACTCACGACACTACGGCGCCTTCGAGGAACTGCAGCCGTGGGCGTCGAACAGCTGGCCACCGCTGATGGTTGTCTGCGTGAGTTCGAGCTCGTTCGGGCGTCGCTGGAAGCGGAACGCGTCGACGCCGCGAATCGTCGAGTCGCGCGCCTCGATTTCGATGTTGAACGGGGCGCACAGCGCGACTGATTCGCTCTCGAGAGTCGCCGAGCGCATGTGAAGCTCGAGATTCAGCCCGGCCTTCAGCGCCAGCTTGCCGCCGTGGATTCTCGCTTTGGGACCGAGATTGAGCTTCGGGTTGACGTCGGTGTCGATGCCGATCTCGACGCCGTCGATGCTGGCGTCCTCCATTTCGAGCTCCAGATTGCTGCCCGTCTTCAGCGCGGCTTCGCGCGCGGAGAGGCGCGCCCCGTGGGAAAGCGTCAAGTTCGCGTTTGGGCCCTTCATCAAGATCCCGATTTCGGTGCCCTCGATGCTCCCGCCGCGGATATCGGCCTTGAGATTCACGTCGCCTTCGAGTGCAGCGCGGTTGCCTTTCAGCGTGAGCGCCTTGCTTTCGATTTCGAGGTTGCTCGCCGAGCGGATGCCATACTCTTTGCCCTGGATTTTGGCGTTGTTGGCGTGAAGCTTGAAGTTCACGTCACTTTTGATGCCCGTCTCGTTGCCGTCGATGGTCGAGTCGTCGAGGCTGACCTCGGAATTGATGCCGCCCTGCACGCCGGCCTCGTCGCCTGTAAACGAGCTCTTCTTGGTTGCGTGGAGCTTCGAATTCATTCCGAGCTTGACGGCGGCCTCTTTGCCTTCGAGGTGACTGTTTTCAACGCTGATCTCGACCAGGTTCTTGGCTTCGATCACGATGTCGCCCTTCAAGGTCGAGTCCTTGATCCGAATCTTGCAGTTGATATCGCCGGTGATGAGCGTGCCCGTGGCCTCCACGGTGCGCCCCACGATCGAGACCTCTTGATTCATTCCGCAGCTCACAGGGAACGTCACTGCACCGCCGAGCCCTTGCGACACTCCCGCAGCCACCGCGGAGGCTGCACCTTGGACTCCGCTCGCAAGAACCCACGCCGCGATTCCGCCGGCAGTGGCGACGCCCAGCACGAGCAGGGTCGCGATCAGAGTGACCGCGCGCTTGGGTGACGTGGGCGGCGCGGGTCGCGCGGGCGCTGGGCGAGCCCAATCGAAGTGCGCGACATTGCCGCAATACTGGCACCTGACATCCGGCACCCCGGGGGTGAGAGGCATGGGCGCGCCGCAATTGGGGCAGGAGTTCGACACCGGGCTTTGCATTCGACCTCCAAGCCTTCCTCATTCGGCCGGCAAGGTCTACGCCATTTGCGGATTGCGCGCTCGGCATTGGATTCAGGGCGGGTCAAAGGATGGCGGAAAACTTTACTTTGCAGCGGGCATGTCGAACGATCCGCGCTCATTTGCATGCGAGAAGCTCTCCAAGTTTCTCGCGTAGGAGGCCGTATGATAAGAGATTTGGGACGGTTCTTGGGCGTGGTGGCGTTGACCGCGAGCGCGATCGGCGGGTGTGGCTCCGACAGCAAGAGCAGCGCGGGAAGCTCGAAGCGCCTCGATCAATTGACGACTGACGAGCGCAAGGCCATCTGCGACTCGGTGTCTGCGATGCTGGGTGGTTACGGCGCTTCCAAAGATTGTGGCGGCGGCCTGACTCTCGACGCCCCAACCGATCAGGCAGAGTGCTTGGCGGAGTATACGTACACGAATTGCCCAGTCACGGTGGCCCAGGCCGAGAAGTGCGTGAGCGAGCAAAGCTGCACGACGCTGATCCCGGCCTCGTGCCAAGGTTTGTTCGCCTGCCAGTGAGTGCGCGGTTCGGCTGCGCGTGAGTGCGCTCGAGGGGGGCACTCGGCCGACGAAAGAGCGGGGCAGCGGAGCCAGAGCCACTATTTCATTCGTGCTTCGAGTCGCAGCTTGCCGCCGCGGAAGCTGAAGCGCGCGTCGTCGAAGCTCGGTGGGCCGAAGCTGCCGCGCGCGTCGCGTGAGGCGCAGTAGTCCTCGCTGGGGATGCCGAGGAGATTCGTGTCGAGCTTGCCGTTTCGGTTCTCGTCGTGAAAGGCGGACACGCCGTAGACGCCGCCGCGAACGCCACGAAACACGCAGAGCGCTGTGTTGCCGCTGATGTGCGCGCTTGCCGGCTGGATCGGACTCTTCAGCCAGCCCTTGCGTTCGAATAGTCCGCAGCGCACCAGGCCACGCGCGTTGCGGACGTGCGTCAGAAACTCGATCACGCCGGCTGCGTCCTCGGCACTGTCCGCGCGCACCGCGCTCGGCGCTAGGAGGGCGAGCGCGAAGGTCAGAACGAAGCCAACGGAGGCGGGGGCCAAAGGCCCCGATCGGCCTCTGTGCGAAGAGTGCTCGGAGCCGCGCAGCGATATTAGACAAAAATTAGACAAATCTTGTGCAGACCCGGATTGACGCGCCATTTGATGTCCCTAAAACTTAGACAACAGTTGGTCAACCATGGAACGTCGCTTCGACATCCTGCTGATTGGAGGGGGCCTGCAAAACGCCCTGGTGGCGTTGGCATTGGCCGAGCGTGCCCCGTCCTTGAAGGTTGGGTTGGTGGAGCGCTCGGGGCGGCTCGGGGGGAACCATCTGTGGTGTTTTCACGCGGCGGACGTGCCGGACGACGCCGCTGCTTTCGTCGCGCCGCTCGTGATTCGGCGTTGGCCTGGCTACGACGTGCGCTTTCCGGGGCGCGCCCGCTCGCTCGATGAGGCCTACGCGGCCGTCAGTTCCGAGCGCCTCCACGACACGGTCTTCCGCTTGGCGAGCAGCGGTCGCAACTTGACGCTCTTGTTGGGTGAGGCAGCCATCCCCACGGAGGACGGCGGGGTTCTGACGAGCTCGGGTCAGCGTCTTCGCGCCGACATCGTCATCGACGCACGCGGGCCTGAAGCATGGGGGCCGCCGGTAAACAGCGGCTTTCAGAAGTTCCTCGGCCTGGAGCTCGAGGTGAGTCCCGACACGTTGCCGGCACGCCCGACGCTGATGGATGCGCGCGTCCCTCAGCGCGACGGCTTCCGCTTCTTCTACGTGTTGCCCCTGAGCGAGCGCAGCGTGCTCGTCGAGGATACCTACTTCTCGGACTCGAGCGCGCTCGATCGTGACGCGCTGCGCGCCGAGGTGCTGCGCTACGCGAGCGAAAGCGGTCTTTCGGTGCTGCGCACGCTGCGCGAGGAGACGGGGGTGCTGCCCCTGCCGACGCGGCGCGCGATCGCGAAACGGACGCGAAGTGGCTGGATTTCTGCGGGCTATCAGGGCGGCTGGTTTCACCCGACGACGGGCTACTCCTTTCCGCTCGCTGTGCGCTTTGCGCGGGAAGTCGCGTT
>JAEUAF010000460.1 GCA_019695485.1 Sorangium sp. | reverse complement strand
CGAGCGCGACATCTAGGAACTGTCGCGCGCGGTCGAAGCTCCCCTGCGCGGCCGCGATCTGGGCCGCGCGAGCCAGGGCCCGCAAACGGCCGGGAGGTGCTTTGCAGCGCGTGACTTGGCGTTCGTAGATGTCGATGACCGCGGTTGGTTCCTTGGCGATCTTCGCAAGACTCTCGAGCAATGGCCCGACTTCACTCGGCGTCACGCTGGTGAGCGCCTGTTCGCCGTGCTGTACCGCTTCCGTCGCATCCACCCCCGCGTCAGCGAGGATGGACGCCTGACGCACGAGCTCTCTGGCCCGCTCGGCACCGCTCAGCGGCTGCGCGAGGATATCGTGCGCCATCGACAGCGCCTCGAGATCCTTGAGCTTGACCGCGATCGATTCGAGCTGCTCTGCGATCTCGACATCCGCCCCGCGCGTCCGAGCCAGCTCTTTGGCGACGCGCGCCGCATCGGCATCGCGCCCCACGCCCAAGAAGCGCTCGAACGCACCACGCAGCGAAGCGTTACGCTGCGGACCCGCAGGAGCATCGACGTACCACTCGACGAGCTTGCTCGCGACGATGCCTTTCCAGCCGAGTTCATCGCCAAGGCGCACGTACTCCTCGCGGCAGGGCTCGTCACCGGCGTCGGCCACGCCCATCAAGGCCGCCAACGCTTCGTCGCCTTTTCCGACCTTCGTGTGGAGGATCTCGGCGAGGCGGCGAGTCATTCGGCTCACCTCTTCCTCGTCGCCTTCCACCTCGATCAGCACAGCCGTCAGCTCTGCGACGCGCGGCCACACCTCAGTGCGCTCACACAGCTCACACAGGCGCTGCACTGCGTCGAAGTTCTCCGGCTCGAGCCCGCGGATCACGTCCAGTACGCGAATAGCGGCCTTGGGATCGTCGAGCGCCCCCTCATAGAGCGCGGCCAGGCGCTCCGCCGTCGCCAGCTTCGGCTCGGTCTCGGTAAGCAGCGAGAGCCGCTTCTCGAGGGCTTCAGCCGACTTCGCCGGCTGATCGAGGCGATCGTTCAAGTCCGCGATGCGCTCGAGCGCGCCCACGTGCTTCGGATCGAGATCCTTGAGAATCCAGGTGTAGCGCTCGATGGCGCCCTTCGGATCGTCGAGCCCATCGGCCATCAAGGCGGCCTCGCGCAGCGCGTAGTCGACCTTCTTTGCCGGATCGCTCGTGACCTTGACCAAGCGCGCGAGGTAGTCCACGGCGCTCTTCGGTTCGCCGCCCTGCTGAGCGTCGTCCGCGAGCCAGTCGAGAGCTTCGGGCTCGTCGCCATCTTCCAACACCGCGACCAACGTGGCACGCGCGGCCTCCACGTCACCAAGCGCATCGCGCTGTAGCGTCGCTGCGCGCTTGCGAAGCCCCACGCGGGCGCCGCGATCCTTCAGGCGATCAGCGCGTTTCAACAGGAAGTTGGCGAGGTCCTCACGGCGCTCCGCCTGCTCATAGCGAGCTTCGAGCAGATCTGCGAACGCTTGATTCTCGGGCGCCAAGTCGGTGGCCTGCTCGAGGCGCAACACGGCGCTCGAGTCATCCCCCGCACGAGCAAGATAGTCGGCTTCGGTCGCGTAGAGCTCTGCCTTGTCCTTGTCGGCGCGCGCGAGCTGCGCGCGCTCGTCGGCGGCGGTGGCTGCTTGGTCCCAAGTCTGTGCCTGGACGAAAGCCTTTTCGGCAGCCTGCCAGAGCTTGTCGTTCTTGGTGAGAGCGCCGCCCTCCGCGAAGGCCTCCCCCGCGGCCACGAGATCGCCCTGTGCGAGCCGCAGCTCACCGAGCTTTTCGAGCAGCGATGCGCGCGTCTTTTCGCTCGAAATCGCGTCGATGTTCTCGGCGATCACACCGGCGGCCAAGTCTCCACGCGCGGCGCGCTCGAAATGGGCGACCGCCGTCAAAATCGCTTCCTCGTCGTCGGGCGACAGCGACGCAATGCGCGCCCACGTCTCACCCGTCGCGATAGGATCTTTGCGACGCTGCTCGTGCAACTTCGCCAGCGATTTCTCGAGGGAAATCCGCGCTTCGACGTCGGCAGTTTGCTCCGCTTCGAGAGCCAAAACCTCGGCGAGGGCGTCCCATTGCCCCGACTTCTCGAGTAAACGCTTGAGCTGCCCGCGGGCAGGCTCATCGTCCGGATCGAGCGCCACACTCTCTTTGAGAGCCGTGATGGCGGAGGCCGGATCGCGCAGCTGCGATTCGCAAAGGCTCGCCACCTCTTTCAACCAGGTCTTGCGCTGGTCGAGGTCCGCGTCCTCACTTCGCGCTGCCGTCAGCAGCATGTCGCGAAGTTCGACGAACTTTCGCGTCTGTCGGAAGTGCCCTTCGAGAAAACCGATCGCGTCGCTATTGTCCGGGTCGAGCGCCAACGCTTCTCGGTACTTTGCCGCGGCCTCGTTCTTCTTGGCCTTCCGCGCAAGCGCTTGGGCCACCTCGATGAGGCTCCGGATCTGTTCGTCTTCGCCGGCCCCAGGAGCAGGGGCGAGCGCGTCGAGCAGCGAGTCATCGCCGCCGAGTTCCATGGCCTGCGTGACCACGGCGCGCGCCTCTTGGGTCAGCGCGCCCTGCGGATTGGAACGTAGGTACGACGCAGCGTGAGGAGCGGCCTCGTTCACGCGGCCGAGTTGCTCGCCGTAGTAAATGCCGAGCTGCATCGCGCGGTCATTGCCCGCGGAGAGTTCGAGCGCACACAGCGAGTAAGAGAAGCCGTGCTCACCTGGATATTCTTCGGCGAGCTCGACAAACAGCTGCGCCGCTTCTTCCCGCTCTTCCGGCGCGACATTTTGCCGGGCCTGGACGCGCTCCAGAACCACCGCCGCGATCTGCTGCTTCAAAGTTGGATCCTGGCCGCCTTCACTCTCGCGAGCGGAGCGGTAGGCGCCAGTCGCACCCGCCAGGTCCCCAGCGCTGCGCCTGACATCGGCCTCGTCCAGCAGGAGCGCGATACGGCGCTCGTTGTCATCGACGAGTCTGAGCTCGAGCTCGAACAGCGGAATGGCCTCAGCCCACTGCGCCTGCGCCTTGTACATCTCGCGCAGCGCGTAGATTGAGTACTGACTCGACGGATCGAACTCCACCGCCCGTCGAAAATTCTCAATCGCCTTCTTGGGCTGCGAGAGCGGCGGCTCTGACCACAGGCGCCCGAGCTCCTCGTGGATCAACGCGACCTGCGCCCGCATTTCGGGAGCCTGTTGCGCGATGGGCGCGAGTGCTTTCGCGCGCCGTTCGAGCAGCGCGACCAAAGCTTTGGTGTCGCCCTTCTCGCGGTACAGATCCGCGAGTCGCTCAGCGGGCGTCGGCTGCGTCGGATCTCTGTCGATCGCGATCATCAGCGCGCGCGCGGCGCGATGGGCATCACCGAGCGACGTCGACCAGACGTTCGCTGCTTCAGTGAGCCAGTGCGATGCAAACGCCGGATCGGCTGTCGCCGTCCCTACCTTTTCCAGTAGCATCGCATATGAGCGGGGGTCCGCCTGGCCCGCCTGGTGTGCGTAGGCAATTGCGTCCTGATCGTGCGGATTTTGGACCAGACGCTGAACCAGCGTCTCCATGTGCCGAGGGTCCATGTGCTTGCGGGGACGCTAACATTTGGAAACTCCAAGCCGCAACGCGCAGTCGGGCTCTTTCAAAGTTCGGGCCGGCCAGCCGCAGCGCAGCTACGCATCGCGTCACGCGCCGCACCGCGGAAACCCTCACTCGAAACGCCCGTAGCGTTCATTCCGTTTGCGCGGCAGAGCGCCTGAAGAAATCGACATTGGGTGCGCGCGCGGAGGTCGAGAGCGCAAGACTTCGCGAGCCGATGGCGCTGCTGCAGCATCGACTCCATCGGAAATTTCCGACTGTTCTGGCAAAGAAGCGGCACTTGCTGCTTCAACAATTGTGACCGGGGCCGCGACTGCGTTTGCCGATCCCTCGACCGAGGGTGCGCTCGGAGGCGCCGCAACAACGGCGCGGCCCGGTCCGAGAGCGCTTCGCACCGCAAACACCAGCGCCGCAACCAGCAGGCAGGCGAGGGCGACGAGCGCGGTGAATACCGGGCGTGAGAGGCGGGATTTGGACTCAACGACTGCACTCTGCACTCCACTCGCCAGGGCCCGCGACTCCTCGAGAACACGTTCGAGTTCGGCGCCCATTTGCTCGGCGGATTGCGGGCGATCATCGGGCGACTTAGCGAGGCTCCTCAGCAAGACGGCCTCGAGCGACGACGGAATCGGCACATCGGGCGCGACCTCCGCGAGGCGCGGCGGCGCGTCCTTGATGTGGCGTGCCATGACGACGACAGCGTCGTCGTCAACGAACGGCGCGCGGCCCGAAACCATTTGATAGAGCAACACGCCGAGCGAATACAGATCGCTGCGTGCATCGAGCACGGACCCTTGCGCCTGTTCGGGGGACATGTAGCGCGGCGTACCGAACACGGTTCCGGCTTGTGTCTCGAGCTGATCGATGGGCGCCGCTTGGTCGCCGCTCTGCCACTTGGCAATGCCGAAATCTAAGACCTTGCAAATCTCGCGACGTTGGCCGCGCTCCGCCGGAAGCTTCACCAAGAACAAGTTGTCGGGCTTCAGGTCGCGATGAATGATGCCCTTTGCGTGGGCCTCAGCGAGGGACTTGAGCGCATCCACTGCAAAGCGAGCTGCATCGAGCCAGTCCATGCGACGCTCACGCCGCAAGCGATCGCCGACGGTCTCACCGTCGAGCATCTCCATCGCGAGAAACCAGCTTCCGTCCTCGGACTCGCCGAAATCGAACGCGGTGATGGTGTGCGGCGACGTGAGTGAGCTGATCGCGCGCGCCTCGCGCTCAAATCGCGCTTTCGTCTCAGGATCGTAAGCGCGGTCCCGCCGCACGATCTTCAGGGCGACGTCGCGCCGAACCGCCTCTTGCCGAGCTCGGTACACCGCCCCCATCGAACCTCTGCCGAGCCTCGCCAGGATCGTGAAGCGCGACGCCACGGTCGTGCAAAGGAGTGGATCGCCCTCGCTAGCGGCTAGCTCGTGACGTCCCACAAATGCCAAGCCGTGCTCCGGACACTTGGCAACCGTCCCAGACGCTGGCGGCAGATCAGGGAATGCCGCGATCGACTGGCGGCAACTGGGGCAGACGCGCTCGACCTCGTCGTCTTCGGGAGCCAGGGCGGGCATCGGATTTGCGGGGACCTTCAGGCTGAAGAAGTTCTAACTGAGCTTTCCGCGAGCGCCAATGACATTTCCCGCCTTCTTGAAGGAATCCAACAGCTCGCGAATCTCGCCGGCGTCTAGGCGGACCGCGGGCGAATCACGGAGAATCACCCCCCAGGCCTAGACTTTGCGCGCCAGCTGTCCCGCCACCTACATTGACGCCGCTAGCCCCACCTTCGGCGCCACAATGGTCGTCGACTCGTCCGTTGCAGTCGTTGTCGAGGCCATCCCCGCAGAGGTCTCGCGACGCGCAGGCGCGACAACGCCCGTCGCAAAAGAACCCGACCGCGCAAGCCGGCGGCCCCACCTTTCCTCGATCCACGCACGCAACATCGTCGAGTTCGCCGGTCACGAGCAACGTGCAACACGGCGCCGCGACGGCGAGCACCATCACCGCGACGCTCAGGCCCACGCATCGCCTCAAAATCTAGCTCCCACGTGCAGGCTCAGCGGCGCGCTGCGCGAAACGAAAGCGCGGGGACACGATGGCTCGTGCAGCCAGAGCGCAGTGGCAGCGCCCCCAGAGACCAGGCTCAACCCAAAAAAGACATCGGAGAAATGGGCCGATTCTTCCGCACGCCGCTGGCGATCATGCAAGTCGTCAATGCTTGTGCCGGGGCCTGTCGTCGCAGAACGCCCGGGCTTCAGCGCGAGGGCACGAATTCCAAACACCACGCCCACGACACCCGTGATCACGGCGATGGCACTGGTGGTCATCAGCCACGGGCTACCCTTCCGCTCTTCGACCGGCATTGGAGGCGGTGACATCGAGACGTGCGGTGGCACGATCGGCGGGGCGAGTTCGGCTTTAGCGCCCTGCATCCGGCGTCGCGCCAATTGGGCACGTTCGAGCTCTTTGGGATCGCTCTCAATCTCCGCGTAGCGCTCGAGCGCGGCGATCGCGAAATCGAGCTCGCCGAGCTTCTCGTGCACCAACGCGAGGTTATAGAGCAGGTCCTTACCTCGCGGGTCGAAGGTCAGCGCGGCCTTGAGTTCAGCGATCGCGGCCCGGTAGTGCCCCACTCGGTAATGACTGAGCGCTTCATCAAAGTGCAGCTTTGCAGGCGCGCCTTGAGCGCGTACGGCACGCGGTTCTTCGTCGACCGGCCCCGGCCCATCAGCCAGCGCACGGACCGAACTCGCGAGGCTGATCAGCAGCACAGCCAACGCGGGCGCGCGACGACCGAGCGCCCTCGCCAGGCGCGCAGCGAGCAGCAAATCATGCGCTCCGCAGCGGACCGGCGCTGCTTCGACCGAAACCCGCGAGGCGGCGGGCGCGCGGTTGGGCGGGGAACACTTCATCGCGGCGCAGCATAGCGCCCCCGCCACACGAGCGTCGCGCGTATAGTTCGCAGGGTGAGCGAACTTTCGCCTCAGGTCCGGACCAATACGACAGCGATTTTGGCTGCGATTGCAGGCATTCTCGGCTTCTGTTTCTGGGGCATCGGCGGGGTGGTCGCGGTTGTGTTAGGCGTTGCCGCCCGGGCGGAAATCGGGCGATCGGCGGGGCGCGAGGGCGGTATGGCGATCGCGATCGTTGGAATCGCGTTGGGCACGCTCAACGTGGCCTCATGCGTGGTGGCGATGGGCATTGGGATAACCCTGGCTTTGCGTCCTCCGCCAGCGAGTGCGCCTCCGGTTGCGGCGCCGCTCGCCAAAGTGCCCCCGAAGGGCGCCGCCTCTGGAGCTCGGTCGGCGGCTCCGGAGCCCGCGCGCGCGCCTACCTTCAATCACGAAAGCGGCGCCCACGAAGTCGACTTCGGGCGCGTGCGACTCGTTCATGTGTCGCCCGACCCCAGCAAGCCGCTGAGACAAATGGTGGAGCAGCAACTCGTGATCGCCAATGAGCACCATGAGAGGCTGCTCGTCTTCGTCGTGCTTCCCAATTGCCTGCCTTGCAACGGCCTTTCGCTCGCGATCGAGGATGGTCGCTTGCAGACGGCGTTGCAGGGCGTGCGAGTCGTTCGAGTCGATGCGAGCGAGTTCGGCCCGCAGCTGTTGGGAATGGGGATCCCCATTGAGAATGTGCCGGGGTTCGCTCTCATGACGGCGGGATTGCGCGCGGCCGACTACATCCACGGCGGCGAATGGGATGCCGACGTCCCCGAGAACATCGCGCCGGTGCTCGGCGCGTTCGTGCGCGGCAAGTACCTGAAGCGGCGTCACCCAATTCAGACCGACGATCAGGAGGAGCGAACGACCCTCTGAAGCCGAGGACACGGCGCCACCTCAATGGGGAGATCCCTGGGCTCTCCGCTGGTTCTTGCAAGAAAATCCGTTGAGCTGACGGAGCGCCCGACTGCGACGAGGCGTGCCGGCCTGGTACGCTCGAAAGAAGCTGGCTCCTCGCCTAGAGGGGAGAGCCCCCGCTAATTGCGCTCTCGCTGGACGGAGTAGCCGCGCGCCGGCAGGATTCTTTGCTAACATCCGGCCCCCGGATGACGAGCTCGCAGCAGCACTTAGTCACACCCATCCCGGTCGGCACGGGGATAGTTCCAGGCACGTTGAGGGCGCGCATCGAGGAAGTGCGCGCGCGCGGAACGTTGCTGAACCTGAAGCAGGCCGTTGGCATCTGCGTCCCTATTTGCGTGCAAGCGGCCGAGCTGCACCAGCGCGGCGAGTCGCTGTTCCTGCATCCGTCGAGCCTTGTCGAGGATGAGTACGGCTTCTTCAAGATCTCGCTCGAGCTCTGCAAGAACGCCCCGCTGTTGCCTCGCGACAAGTCATGCCTCGCGCCGGAAGAGCGTGGCGGACGGCCCGGCTCAGCGCGCGCCAGCGTGTTCGCCGTCGGCGCCATCCTGTATGAGCTCATCACTGGCCAATCCGTCGGTCCAGGAATGCGCCGTCCAAGCGAGCTCGCAGGCGTGCTGCCGCCCGCGTTCGAAGCGGTCTTGGCGAAAGCGCTGGTCTCCGAGCCAGGGCACCGCCCAGACGATTTGCTTGCGCTAGCCCAAGCGCTCCACCAATTCGCACCCCCCGGCAGCGTCCCTCCGCCTCCCCCCGCGGACACATCTCATCTCGACCACGACGA
>JAEUAF010000455.1 GCA_019695485.1 Sorangium sp. | reverse complement strand
CGAGCGAGGCCAGCTCGACTTCCGCGACCCACGACGCCGACCCCGCCGCCGTACACCGTTTCCGGCGCGAGTCGACCCTGGCGTAAGTGAGGGTGCGCGAGCTCAGCGCTCTCCGAGGCCGGGCTCGCGCCGTGCGATTCGTCGCAAATAGCTGGCGCAGAGAAGTGCGATGACGACGCCGAAGCCGCCTCGCACGCGGTCGTGGCCCGTTGGGTGAGCCCCGTTGCAACCGTGTCCGAGGGTTTCACCGCTCAGGCTGACGTCCGCGACGCTGTTCGGATCGGTGTCGTTGCGAAGCTCGTCGATGTCGCTCACTCCATCGCCGTCGCTGTCGGTTTTCATGGCGTCGAGGCGCTCGATTGCCTGAAATAGGGCGGGGGTCTTGCCGGCTTCGAGACCCTGCGCGCGTAGCGCGATTACGAAGGGCGACCAAGCCGTGCTGCCTGGATTGTTATTCACGTGGCAGAGGCTGCACGGCGGCGTGTAGTCGAGCGTGAGATCGGCCCGGATCGCGCCTGGAAATGAGCCCGAAGCGCGCGCCATGCCGGGCGAGAGTGCAGCGGCGACGAGGAGCAGATACGGCGCAAGCTTCATGGCCATCACAGGTAAGTATGCAGTTGAAACATGTACGCGGAAACCGGAATCCGGGAATTTCCGAGGGATAGACTACGTTCCATCACGTCGACACGCGCGTCGATGTGCGGCAAGAAAAACCAGGCCAAGCCGAGCCAGCCGCCGAACGAGACGCCAGAGGCGCCGTGCGACAGCGTTTCGCTGGTCGTAATGAGATGCAGGCCCTGTACGGGCTCCAAGTCCGCTTGCAGCATCGTCGCGGAGCCCACGCGAGTCCTCGCCCCGCTCGGGCTATCGACCAACAGATCCGCCTCGGCAAGCAGCACCAACGGTCGCACGGGGGCGCTGCGCAGGAAGACGCCGTGGGCCTGGCGCGTATTCGCGCTTTGGAACGAGATGTCTCGCGCGGCGTGGGTGACGAGCGACGACACACCGAGAGCGGTGCGCGCGGCCGCGAGCAGTTCGGCGTAGGCGCTATAGCCTCGCTCGCGATAAGCGTCGGGGGAAAACTGATAGTTGCCAAGGATCCCCATCAGCTCCGCCCGGAATTGCCCACGGCTGAAGAACAGCGCGACTCCGTGCTGTTGGGTGTCGTTCAGATCCGTGCGCGTGGCGTTGCGCACGAACAGCGTATGTTCGATGGAGCGGATTCCGAACGGCAACGTGATCCGGCCTGCTCGCACGAGCAGCGAGTCATCCTCCGAGCCGTACGCCAGCCAATGTTCGCGCGAAATCAGGGAGCCCGCGATCGCGGCTCCCGAGCCTTCACTATTTACGACGCCAACGCTGCCACTGGCGCGAAAGCCCCCGAGGCGAAGCTGCGCTCGCAGATCGGCCTGCATGGGGATCAGTGAGGCGGTCGTCGCGCCATCACCGACCTTGGTCAGGATCGACATTGCTCGAAACGCGCCCCCGAGCAACAGCGCTTCAGGCGGCTGCCAGGCGCCCCATAGAAAGCCTGCGCTCTTGCCTGGCTCTTCGCTGTGCTTGTATTGCGTGCGAAGCGCGAGATCGCCGAGCGCGGTTCCGTAGGGAGTGAGCAGTCCGCCGCCCGAGGGATCCGCATGGCAAGCGCCGCAGGCCGCGTAGTCGTGGCGGATCATCCAGGCGTACGCGCTCGCAGGCCTCGAGAAGAACATCCCGGCGAGCAGCGTGGCGAAGCCGATCCAGGCAGTCAGTGACCAAGAACGAAAGGAGTGGGCCGAATTCATAACGTGCCGAGCAGCAATCCCGAGGAGTAGGTTCGGCGAGTCAGGTCGCGACCGAGGCAGCGTGCGCATGAGCGCCGCGCCAGCACGGCCGGGGAGTACGCCGCGTGTTGTGGCTCTTCTTGCCTGAGCGCTGCGATTGCCGCAATGCGCAAATGTCATGCGCCGACGCCACGTCGACCCGCGCCGTCGGGCTCCGCAAGAAATGGCAAGGGGCCTAAAATTCCCTGCGGAATCGCACGAAGAAAATCTGCGCCGGCCATTTGGCGTGCGGAATCCGGCTGCTATAGTGAGCCCGAGCCGCCACGCTTTTGGGCGCGCTCGCGGAACGGGTGAAGCATGTTCTTGAGTTCGCGCCTTAAGCTTAGTGGGTTGGTGTCTCTTCTGGTCCTTGGCTGTTCCCCGGCGGCGAGCACGCCGTCGCGACAGCAAGGCTCCAGTGGCAGCACCGGTGCCGGTGCCGGCAACAGCAGCACCGGTGCCGCTGGCTCTACTTCGATCATCGTACCCCCTGCGGGCGGTACGAGCGGCGGCACTACGAAGGACGACGATCCGGGCAATCCGAACATCACCCATCCGAAGTGTGGCGCGGGTCAGTGCACCGACTTCCCCGAGACCCCGCTGCTCGGTGACGGCGTTCCGGCCAACGCCCCGAGCTTGTTCCCAGCGGCAGGGCAATTCACCGCCGGTTCGGTGTGCGTGCTCGAGCCGCAGCTCTCGTCGGGCAACTCGCCCGGCGCGATGATGCCCGCCAACTGGGTCCGTCCGCGTATCAAGTTCAACGCGATGAACGCCGATCTCTACGAGATCCGCATCCACTCGCCCGCGCAGAAGAATGACCTCGTCGCCTACACCAAGAAGACGACCTGGTATATGCCGAAGGACATCTGGGCCGGCACCACGCAGGACATTGCTGCCGGCAGCGGCGCGGCGAACAACGGCGCAGGCGATCCGTTCACGGTGACGGTGCGCGGTATCAACTCAGCGTCACCCGGTATGCCAGTCGGGGTTCAAGGCGACTTCAACGTGGCACCCGTCGTGGCTACGGGCAGCATGGTGTTTTGGACGGTCAACTCGGCGCAGGTCACGCCGGACTCGAGCAAGCTGCTCGGCTTCGCGATCGGTGACGAGGGCGTCGCCGCGGCGCTCAAGCTGACTGACTTGGCGTGGAAAGGTCAGATGGGCGAGGACGGGTCGGTGCTGCGCGGCCACTACGACAACCCACCACTGGCGGGCTTCACGAACGGACAGGTGCGCTGCATCGGCTGCCACACCTCGACGCCGGATGGCACAGCCGTCGTGTTCACGGATGACTGGCCCTGGTCGAAGGCGATCTCTTCAGTTGCGTCCGGCAGTGTCGGTCAAATTCCGAACTACGTGTCGCCAGGCGCGAGCGCCCTTCTGAAGATGCCGTGGCTCGGCACGCAGACCATGTCGAAGGCGCACTGGACGACGGGCGATCGCATTCTGATCACGAGCTACGGTGTGAAGACCAAGTCAGGGAAGACGCGCGATAAAGCCTGGTACGCCGACATCTACAGCGATCCCAACAACCCCGACAAGCTCGGGACCCATCAGCTGGCGTGGTTTGACCTCGAGGCGACCGCGAGTATCAACGTTGCCGTTACGGACACTCCCGACTACGGGCAACCGCTCAATGATCGCCAGGCGGCCGTGGCAGCGGCCAAGGGCACGGCTTGGAACACGATCGCGACGGGTGACACCGACAGCGCGGTTCTCCCCAATATGAGCCACGACGGCACCAAGATTGCGTATGTCACGACGGATTATTCACCCGATGGCCATCCGGACTACACGGCCACCCGGGCCGACGTGAAGGTCGTTGGCTACAACAGTCGCGCCGGCGGCACAGGGCAGGCTTTGGCGGGCGCCTCAGACGCCAACAACCTCGAATACTATCCGTCGTTTTCGGCCGACGATAAGTTCATCACCTTCACGAAAGCACCGAAGCCGAGCACGACCTCGCCCGATGGGCCGTACTACAATCGCTTCGGCGAGATCATGGTCGTTCCTTCCGCCGGCGGTACGGCGACTCGGTTGGCCGCCAACGATCCCAACACTTGCGCCGGCGATAACGTATCTGCGGGCCTCATCAATAGCTGGCCGAAGTGGTCGCCGGACGTGTTCAGCGCCCACGGCAAGACCTACTATTTCATGATCTTCTCGTCAGCGCGTAAGTATGGCGACGAGTTCTCGACTCCATTCCTGCTTCCGACCTCGAGCGCCAGCGCGTTCAAGGGACTCAACAACTCCTCGCAGTTGTATCTGGCGGCTGTAGTGGTCGACAATGCCAGCGGGGCCGTCACCACCTACCCGGCAGTTTATATCTGGAACCAGAATCGTCAGGCTTCGGCGACGACCATGTCATTTAGCAACCTGACGCCAGCCTGGGACCCATTCAAGTTGCCGCCACTCGTCATCACCGACGTGCCGCCGGACGGCCCGCCGCGCTGAGTGGTCGCTGAGGCGCGCTTCACGGGAGGCGCGTTTCGGCGAAAGACCGCGCCGTCTAGCTGGCGCGGGACACAGCACGCCCCCTCGCTCTCACCGAGCAGGGGGCGTCTGCTTTTGGCACTCAAGCGTGCGCGGGGCAGAACTGAAAAATCGGGTCAAATAGTTCGGCGTTTGCTGCTGATTTGCGGGGGCTCCGTCGCTAGAAAAATGTGTGGCCGCTGAATGCGTTCGCTAACGAACATCCACATTCGATGTTTGTCGCGGCCGTCTTCGTGATGTCGTGGCAGACTGACGTCGCGTCGGGTGCGAGCGGCAACCCGTCGCGAAAGGTGAACGATGGCACACTGGCTAGCGCGCGAAGCGTTTCTCTCCTCAGTTGCTCTGACCCTCGTGGTGGCCTGTAGCGCAAGCGAAGAGGGGCCGCTCGAGACGGGCAGTGGCGGTAGCGGTAAGGGCGGTGCGTCAACGGCCGTGAGCGGCGGCTCCACGAGCACCCAAGCTGGCAAGGGCGGAAGCTCGAATGGCGGGCTCACGGCGAGCAACGGCGGCGCTCAAAGCTCGGGCGGTGCGCTCAACGGCGGCGCAGGAATCAGCGGGGGAACGACCAACGGCGGTTCATCGAACGGCGGCGCGACGAACGGCGGCTCATCCAATGGCGGAACATTGAGCGGCGGTGCATCGAACGGCGGTGCGTCGAACGGCGGTTCATCCAATGGTGGCGCCTTCAGCGGTGGTGCTGCCAACGGTGGCGCTTCGAGCGGTGGTTCATTGAGCGGCGGCGCTTCGAGCGGTGGTACGGGCGCCGGTGGCGCCAATCGCGGTGGCGCGTCGAATGGTGGCACCGCGAGCGGCGGTACGGGTGCGGGCGGCGCCAATCGCGGTGGTGCATCGAATGGCGGAGCAGCGAACGGCGGCAGCGGCACCGGCGGCGCCAGCAAAGGTGGCGCTTCGAGCGGGGGCGCCAATTCGAGCGGCGGCACTTCGGGTCTTGGCACGTGGACCACGGGCTACACAGCCACCATGTACGGTGATCACAACTCGGGGGATTGCGCCGGCTACCCGAACTTCTCCGACACGACGCCGATCAAGACCTACACTTGTCAGAGCAAAGTCACGATTGCGAATTTCCAGAGCGGCACGGCCAACAACGCCAGCTACTACGCGGCCACTGGCGACGCGAGCTCGCTCTGGTCGGGCGCGCAGTGCAACTGTCAAGGCGGCGGTACGGAGAACTGCGCTCAAAACGCGTCACCCTCATGTCCCGCCGAGAGCGCGAGCGGAGGAAACTGTGGCATCTGCGTGGCGGTCAAATGCGACCCTTCGGGGACGTACTCTTACGGCGGAACCACGCATGACGCTGACTGCAACGCGAGCACCTACGTCGTCGTTCAAGTCATCGACGCCTGCCCGCACAATCACTACACGAACGTGAACTCAGCCCAGAAGTGGTGCACGACGAGCTCGACTCAGACTGCGAATCACATCGATCTCAGCTGTAGCGGACTCGCCGACATTTCAACCAAAGGCATGAACATCGGGCAAGATGGCTGGCTCAATGTCGCAGTGCAAAAGGTGGACTGCAGTGTCGGTCTCGGCAAGCACTCGCTCTAGCGCAGGCGTTGCGACGTTCAAGCAAGCTTGGTGTCGTGTGCGGGGGCAAGCTCTGCTCCGAGCCGCAGCAGCAACTCTTCGAGCCAGGCGCGCGCCGCATGCACCCGTGTCTCGAGCCCGCGCGCGCCCCAGATCACCGTGAGCGTGCGCCTGGTCTCGGCCCTGGTCTTGCTGCGCTGAGAGTCTTTGACGGCGTTTGCGCACGGTCCGTCTGCGTCGTGCAAACACAGCAGCCCTTCGATATCGATGGACTGCCCTGCCGCGTTGAAGACGTAGGCCGCGCCGGCCTTCGCTACGGATACGGAGAGTGGTTCGCGCACGCGCTCGATGTCGACGACGCTGAGCGGCAATCCACTATGCAACGAGACCGCGTTGGCAGCGTCGACTGCGCTGTTGATAGTGCGTAGCGAGCCTTCGCTAGCCGCACGCGCGAGGTACTCGGACGCCGGCTTGCCCCGCCCAGTCGGCTTATAGCCAGCGTGGCGCAGCAGGTCGCGCACTGCGGCGCGTGTCAGCGAATCGATCGGCTCGAAGGGGGATGGCGCGTCGGCTGCGAGCAGCGCAACGAGCCAGGCGGGACTCGCTTCGGCCCCGAGTGCGGTCGGATGGGTCGCGTGCACCAGGCCAAGCGCGAGCAGGGGGTGTGCGTCCACGTGGAGCATGCCTTTTTATAGCGGAGTCGGGCTTGGCGAGCCCTTCTTTGGTCAATAGTTTGCGTCCCGCCGCAATCGCCTACTCTTGCCGAGAACGCTCGCTTACTCTGACGTCCGTGAGAGCGAGCGCGATTTCCCGCCATACGGTGGTGCTGCTGTGCAACGTGGCGCTCGGGGTCGTTGTGTCCCCCGCGCGGTCGGCTTCTGCAGAAGAGCCGCGCCCGTCCGACGCCGTGGCAGGCCCTGAGCTCGGTATGGCCGAGACGTTGTATCGCGAGGGGCTGCGTCTGATCGAGGCGCAGCGTTATGAGGAGGCTGCGCAAAAGCTCGCCGAGAGCTACCGCATCGATCCGGGCGTGGGCACCCTGCTCGCGCTCGCGGTTTGCCACGAAGGGCAGGGTAAGCTTGCGACGGCATGGCTCGAGTTCAACGATGCGATGCGCGCTGCCCAGCGCGACAAGCGCTCCGATCGGGTGGAGTTTGCGCTCACGCATCTCGCGCAAATCGAGCCCAAGCTGAGTCGCCTCACGGTCTCGGTCGCACAACCGGCACCGCCGTCGTTGGTCGTGGAGCTGGATGGCGTGCGCGTCGGGCCCGCGGCGCTGGGTGTCCCACTACCGATCGACCCGGGGCGCCATGTTCTTGCGGCGCGCGCACCCGCCAAGCAGAGCTACTCGATGGAGATCGGCATTGGCAGCTCCGCGGAGCAACGCTCGGTGATGATCCCGCCGCTAGCGGATCTGAGTCCGCCCGCAGAGCCCGCATCTCCGGCTCATGAAGTGGGTGCGGCTGCGACCGGCGCTGGCCAGGGAGTGCCCTCGAACCCCGGGATTCCTGCGTCCGTGTACGTCTCGGGCGCTGTGACGTTGGC